>JAYTML010000325.1:0-4405 GCA_043728655.1 Chthoniobacter sp.
CTTCGGAGTCCAGGTGCTGGACCCGACGGGAGTCGGCGGCGGCTTCTTCTTTGGCGGTTCGAGCTTTGTCAACGCGGGCAAACTGAGTTTCGTCGTCGAAGGCTGGCTCCAGTCCGGTGAAGTGATCAGTCCCGATAAGACTTCCCTCGCATCGCTCCTGAATAACGGCGGAACGAACTGATCAATCCCGGCCCCCCGCCCGGGCGGAGGTCACGCCGAAGCTCCCCCCTTCGGCCTGCCAATAATGAACCGCAAGTTCTCTCGTCACGCCCGCTCTGCGGGCGTGACTCTTTTGGAGCTGATGACAGTGATCGTCATCATCGCGATCCTGGCTACGATGCTCATGCCGGTGATCGCCAACGTGATCGCACGGATGGAGCGTGCGCGATGCAGCATGAATCTTAAGGGCCTCTACGTCGGTGCGGAGGCGTATTTGCAGGAGTATGGACACTGGCCGCAAATCAGCACCAGTGCGATGCAGGTGAAGGGATCGGATGAATATGCGGTCCAGTGGATGACTGTCCTAAAGCCTTACAAGATTTCCGAAGAATCGTGGCACTGCCCCACGATCCAAAAGATCATCGTTACCACCGCGGATCCGAGCGCGGCCCCGAGCAAGCGCATCGACTACCTGCCCACACCCTTTGACGACAAGCAGGTCACGCCGCATCGCTGGAGCGGTCAGCCGTGGTTTATCGAGCGCGGGGCTGTCCACGATGGAGGAAATCTGATCATTTTCTCTGACGGCAGCATCCGCGCGATCACGGAGATGACTTCAAAGGTCAGCAAGGACGCGAAGCTGAAGTGACGACCGGCTAGGGCCTGAGGTGCTGCCCGAGCCACAAAACGGCTTTGGCAAGCGCGCGCCCGCGGTGGCTGAGCTGGTTTTTCACGTCGGCGGAGAGCTGGGCGAAGCTCTCGCAGTGTCCCTCCGGCACGAAGAGTGGGTCGTAGCCAAACCCACCGGCGCCGCGCCCGGCGTTGATGATGACGCCCTCGACCGTGCCGTCGAATGCAGCGAGCACGCTGCCGCCGTCCGCCAGCGCGAGCGCGCAGCGGAAGCGCGCGGCGCGCGACTTCCCGCGCGTGCCGTCGAGTTCGAGGAGCAGCTTTGCGCGGTTGTCGGCGTCCGTGGCGCGGTCGCCCGCGTACCGCGCGGAGCGGACGCCGGGCGCGCCGGCGAGCGCATCGACTTCCAGGCCGGAGTCATCGGCGAGGACGAGACCGGAGAAGCGCTCGGAGGCTGCGAGCGCCTTGATCGCGGCGTTCTCGGCGAAGGTCGCGCCGGTCTCCTCGGGTGCCGCGATATCTGGATGCGCATTGAGGTCGTCCACCTCCCAGCCTTCGCCGAGAATGGCGCGGATTTCCCCGGTCTTGCGGGCATTTTTCGTGGCGATGAGCAGGCGGCGCATGGGCAAAGGATGGAGGAGGAGGGACGAAGGATGAAGCGTGAAGTGGCGGTTGCCTCTTCCGCCTTCCGCCCTCATTCTTCCGCCTTTTCCTCAATGAGCACCGCCCGCCGCAAACCTTACCCTTTCGATCAATTCGAGCCCAAATGGCAGCAGCACTGGGATCGGGAGCAGACCTTTCACGTCCCGAACCCAGGCGAGCCGGGCTTCGACCCAGCGAAGCCCAAATACTATGTCCTCGATATGTTCCCGTATCCGAGCGGCGCGGGGCTGCATGTCGGGCATCCCGAGGGTTACACAGCCACGGACATCATCGGCCGGTATAAAAGGATGCGCGGTTTCAATGTGCTGCATCCGATGGGATGGGACGCTTTCGGCCTGCCGGCGGAGCAGTATGCCATCAAGACCGGGCAGCACCCCGCCGTCACCACGGCTCGGAATGTCGCCCACTTCAAAGGCCAGCTTCAGCGCCTGGGCTTTGCCTACGACTGGCAGCGTGAGGTTAATACGACGGACCCGGGTTACTTCCGCTGGACGCAGTGGATCTTTCTCCAGTTATACAACGCCTGGTTCAACCCACTAAGTCAGCGCGCGGAACCTATCTCCACTTATCGTGGCTCTGATCCTGACGGTGTGCGGCTGGCCTATGTCAGCGAGGCTCCGGTGAACTGGTGCCCGGAGCTGGGCACGGTGCTGGCCAATGAGGAAGTCATCGACGGCAGGAGCGAGGTCGGCGGCCACCCGGTGGAGCGCCGGCCCATGCGGCAGTGGATGCTGAGGATCACCGCCTTTGCCCAGCGGTTGATCGACGAACTGGACGGCCTCGACTGGCCCGTCGGCATCAAGCTGCTGCAGGCGAACTGGATCGGGCGCAGCGACGGTGCGGAGGTGCATTTCGCGGTGGATGGGTCGGGCGAAAGGATCACGGTCTTTACCACGCGTCCGGATACTTTGTACGGCGCGACCTATCTGGTCCTGGCGCCGGAGCACGGGATCGTGGACAGCCTCGTCACCGAGGAGCAGTGGCCCGCCGTCCGCGACTACCGGGTGAAAACCGCGCGCAAGAGCGATCTCGACCGAACTGAACTCGCAAAGGAAAAGAGCGGCGTCTGGACGGGTGCCCATGCGCTCAATCCCGTCAGTGGCGAGCGCATCCCGATCTGGATCGCGGACTATGTGCTGCCTGGCTACGGCACCGGCGCGATCATGGCGGTGCCGGCGCACGATGAGCGCGACTGGGAGTTTGCGCGCAAGTTTTCCCTGCCAATCCGGGAAGTCGTTTCGCAGACACCGACGCTCGGACTCGGGGGCGGCTCCGTGTGCGAGGCGGAGCCGCTGGAATGCTTTGCGGGGGAGGGTTACGCCATCCACTCAGGTCCGCTCGATGGCTTGCCGACGGCGGACGCCAAGGCGGAAATTTCCGCGCGGCTGGAAGCGCAGGGACTGGGAAAGAAGACGGTGAACTACAAACTGCGCGACTGGCTCTTCAGCCGGCAGCGTTACTGGGGCGAGCCGTTTCCCATCGTGTGGGAGGACGGGAAACATCGCGCGCTCGACGCCAGCGAACTGCCGCTCACGCCACCGGAGATGGCCGATTTCAAACCCACCGGCACCAGCGAGCCGCCGCTCGCGAAGGCGACGGACTGGCTGCGTTACTCCGACAAGGCGGCGCGCGAGACAAACACCATGCCGCAGTGGGCGGGGAGCTGCTGGTACTACCTGCGCTACTGCGATTCCCAGAACGGTGCGCGTTTCGTCGGCGCGGACGCCGAGCGGTACTGGATGGGTGGAGGAAAGCCCGGCGGCGTCGATCTCTACGTCGGCGGCACCGAGCACGCCGTCCTGCATCTGCTCTACGCGCGCTTCTGGCACAAGGCGCTCTTTGACCTTGGCCATGTCAGCACGCCCGAGCCTTTCCAGCGCCTCGTGAACCAGGGGCTGATCCTCGGAGAGGACGGCCAGAAGATGAGCAAGAGCCGCGGCAATGTGGTCAACCCAGACGACGTGATCGTCGAGTACGGCGCCGACGCCTTGCGCGGGTACGAGATGTTCATGGGTCCGCTGGAGGCCACGAAGCCGTGGTCGATGGCAGGCGTCGAGGGCATCGCGCGCTTTCTCGCGCGCGTGTGGCGGCTGGTCATGGAGGAGCAGCAGGACGGCTCGTGGGCGCTCGGCCCGGTGAGTGCCGAGGCCGAGCCGGACAAGGCGCAGCTCCGCGTCATCCACGCCTCGATCAAGAAGCTCACGGGGGATATCGAGAGCCTGAGTTTCAATACCGCCCTCTCGCAGCTCATGATTTTCACAAACGCATTTGTGAACGTCTCCCCGCGACCGCTCAGCTCCGTGCGCACGCTGCTCACGCTGCTCAATCCCTTTGCCCCCCACCTCACCGAGGAGCTGTGGGAAAGCCTCGCTCAGCGTTTCGGAGGAGCGCCTGCCCAGCTCGCCGACGCCGCGTGGCCGCAGTGGGACGAGCGCTTTCTCATCGAGGACGAGATCGAGATCGTGCTCCAGGTGAATGGCAAGGTGCGCGACAAGATCGTGGTGCCAAAGGATGCGACACGCGAAGACGTGGAGGCGCAGGCTCGCGGCAGCGCGAAGATAGCCGAGTGGACCGCCGGGAAGGAGATCAGGAAAGTGATCGTCGTGCCCGGAAAGCTTGTGAACCTCGTCGTCGCGTGAGGAGCGTGCGTCCGCAGGGGGGCATTGCCGCGATTCAGGGGAAGTGTTAAGCATTCCGCATCCCATGATCACGACGTCGCAGACCGAAAAGGGAATCCTCGCACTCGATGGCGAGGTCGATTTGCACCGCTCGCCGGAAATCCGCGAGGCGATCGCACCGATGGTCGAGAAAAAGGTGCCGCGCCTGCTCATCGACCTGAGCAAGGTCAGCTACATCGACAGTTCGGGCCTCGCGCTTTTCATCGAGACGCTCCAGCGTGTGCAGTCGTACGGCGGGACGTTTGGCCTCTTCGGGCTCCGCGAAAGCGTGAGCG
>JAYTML010000326.1:0-2547 GCA_043728655.1 Chthoniobacter sp.
GCGCCCCTCAGCCGAACTGCTCAAGGCGGCCGCCGAGCGCGGCGCTTCGGGCGGCGAACTGGCCGAGCTGCTGGATGCCGGGCGCAAGGACGAGCTGAAGAAATGGCTCTGGGGCCGTGAGATCATCGACGTGCTCGGCGGGCTTTCGCAGAAATTCAGCGCCGCGGAATTCATCGCGCTGCTCAAGAAACTGCAGCCCCGGCTTTACTCGATCTCCTCCAGCCCGAAGGCGCATCCCGAAGAGGTCCACCTCACGGTCGCCGCCGTCCGCTACGACGGCCACGGTCGCGCGCGGAAGGGTGTGTGCTCCACATTCCTCGCCGAGCGCTGCGCGGATCACACGCCGGTCCCGGTTTTCGTCCAGACCTCGCACGGCTTCCGTCTGCCCGGGAATGGCGACACGCCCGTCATCATGTGCGGCCCAGGCACCGGTATCGCTCCCTTCCGCGCCTTTCTCGAAGAGCGTCTCGCGACCGGCGCGAAAGGCCGCAACTGGCTCTTCTTCGGCGACCAGAAACGCGCGACCGATTTCCTCTACCGCGAACAGCTCGAAGGCTGGGTCGCCGATGGGCATCTCAGCCGCCTCGACCTCGCCTTCTCACGCGACCAGGCGGAAAAAATCTACGTCCAGAACCGGATGCTGGAGAACGCCGCGGAACTCTTTTCCTGGTTGGAAAGCGGCGCCCACTTCTACGTCTGCGGCGATGCGAGCCGCATGGCGAAGGACGTGGACGCCGCCCTCCACCAGATCGCCGAAAGCGCCGGTGGAATGAGCAAGGACGCCGCCGCCGCTTACATCCAGAAGCTGAAAACCGACAAGCGCTACCAGCGCGACGTTTACTGATCCATGAGCACCGCCGCCCTTCCGATCGCAGCCATCAACGGGAATCCGCTCTCGCCCGAGCAGACGAATTATCTCACCGGATTCTTTGCCGGTGTCTCCGCGCGCGGCCAGCGCTTCACCGACGCGGAAGCCGCGCCGGCAGTGGAAAGGGCGGTCTCCCATGAGGACCTCATCTTTGAGGAGAGGGTAAAGCGGGAGCTGCATCCGCTCGACGCCTACCCGGTGCTCCTCGACTACGCCGCGGCGAACAAAGCGCCCGAGAAGGAGGAGATCTTCCGCTTCAAATGGAACGGCCTTTTTTACCTCACGCCGAACAAGGAGGCATTCATGGCGCGGCTGCGCATCCCCGGCGGACAGCTCCGCACTTTCCAACTCCGCGAGCTGGCGCACGTCGCGAAGGATCTCACCACCGGCTACGTGCAGATCACCACGCGCGCCAATTTGCAGATGCGGCTCATCGCGCCAAAAGACACGCCCGCGCTCGTCCAGCGCATCCAGCACGTGGGCCTGCACACGCGCGGCGCGGGCGCGGACAATATCCGCAACCTCACCGCGAACCCGACCGCCGGCATCGATTCGCACGAGCTGATCGACGTGATGCCGCTCTGCCAGGAGATGGGCCAGATCATCATCAATGACCGCGCCTTTTACGATCTGCCGCGCAAGTTCAACATCGCCTACGACGGCGGCGGGCTGATCGGCACGGTGGAGGACACGAACGACATCGGCTGCAAAGCCGTGAAAGTCGGCGACGAGATTTTCTTCCGCATCGCCCTCGGCGGCGCTACCGGCCACAAGGCATTCGCCCGCGACATCGGCGTGCTCGTGAAGCCGGCGGAGCTGAACAAAGTCGTCGCCGCCGTGGTGCGCGTTTACATCGCGAACGGCAACCGCACCGACCGCAAGAAGGCGCGGCTCAAGCATCTGCTCGAAACGTGGACGCTCGACCAGTATCTTGAAGCGACCGAGAAACTGCTCGGCTACCAGCTCCCGCGCTCGCCGCTCGATCCGGCGGCGATCACCTACCCCAGCCAGACGCTGCCGCACTCCCACGTTGGCGTGTTTTCCCAGAAGCAGCGCGGACTGAACTACGTCGGTGTTGCCGTGCCTGTCGGCCACATCACTCCGAAGCAGATGATCCGCGTCGCGGAGATCGCCGACCTCTACGGCTCCGGCGAGATCCGGCTCACGGTCTGGCAAAACTTCATCGTCCCAAACGTGCCCGACGCCTACGTCGCCACGGTGCAAAAGGCGCTCCGCAAAATCGGCTTCGACACCCAGCAGTCGAACCTCCGCAGCGGCCTCATCGCCTGCACTGGCAACTCATACTGCAAATTCGCGCAAGCCGACACGAAGGGGCACGCGCTCCAGCTCGCCGACTACCTCGACAAGCGCATCCATCTCGACCGGCCGGTGAACATCCACGTCACCGGCTGCCCGAACTCCTGCGCGCAGCACTACATGGGCGACATCGGCTTGCTCGGCACGAAGACGAAAGTCGCGGGCGAGAGCAAGGACGGCTACCACGTTTTCGTCGGCGGCGGCTTTGGCGCAAACCAAGCCGTGGGCCGGCAGGTCTTCACCGGCATCGCCTTCGAGAGCCTGCCCCCGCTCATCGAGAAAATGCTCCGCGGCTACCTGCGCCACCGCGCTGAGGGCGAAGGCTTCCAGGCCTTCACCGCCCGCCACGACCTCAACACGCT
>JAYTML010000327.1:0-9161 GCA_043728655.1 Chthoniobacter sp.
GTACCCGGCGCTTTCCAGCGCGCCACCCAGTCCTTCGTGCGCACGAAGACGCGGTACTTTCCGGTGCTTGGAAACTTCACCGTCGTCGTGGCGTCCTTCACCGGCTCTCCGAGTCCGTGGGCCAGCAGGTAGGGCGAGCCCATGATCTGGATGAACTGCGTGTCGAGCGCCCACCCGCCGGGCTCGCGGAAGCTCTCGGCCTCGACTAGGACTTGGTCCGCTGCCGACACTGTGCCGGCGACCGCGAGGGCGGCGGCTATGAATGGACGGGGGAAACGCATGGCTTCGAAAATGGATTGCCAGGGAACGGGGTTATTTCTCCACCGGCTTGCCAGCCTTCTCCCACGCGCGGAAGCCTTCGTTCAGGTGATAGATCGCGGTGAAGTTCTTGCCCTTGAGGAGGTCGATCGCCTTGCTGCTCCGGCCACCCGCGGCGCAGTGCACGAGGTAGGGCTGCGTCGCGTCGAGCGCTGCGATCTTCTCCGCAAAGCCGGGCGCCTTGAAGTCCACGTTCTTCGCCCCGGCGATATGCCCGAGCGCGTATTCCTCCGGCGTCCGCACGTCGAGGACGACGACCTTCGGGTTGTCTTTCAAAAGCTTCTGCGCCTCGTCGGGCGTCACATTTTTCGAGATGGCCGCGGCTGCGGCGGCAGGTGCGGCGGCGGGTGCGTCCTTGGCAGGAAGCGGGCTGGCGGCGAGAGCGAGGGCGGCGAGGAGGATGAGGGGAGTTTTCATGATGTTGGAGGATTCAAGAGCGGCGTGGCATGCGGGTCAACCCCGCGCCCGCGGTGAGCGCCGCGCGTGCGGCGGGGCTTTGCGGGCGAGGCCGGCGTGCAGGCGGAGGATGCGGCGGATTTCGTCGATCGTCTGCGGTAGCTCGTAGGAGCCGTGCGGGCCGGGGACGATCAGCTCGGACTGCGCGCTGGCGAGGTGCGAGCTGCGGTAGGGCACCACGCCGTCGGAGCTGTCGGGCGTGTTTCCCTTTCCGCGGTCGCCGATGATGGAGTGGTGCGGCACCTGGATGGGCACTTTCCCGATCGCCGCGTAGAGCGGATTGCCCGGCGAGAGGCCGGCGATGCTGGTGAGCGGGCGCCCTTTCACCACGGCGACCGGAAGGTCCGCGATGCCTGCGACGATGCGCCCTGGCAGCCGGATGAGGCGGCTGAAAAGTCCCGCGAACGTGAGGTCAGCCATTCCGCTGCCGCGGTGCGGGACGCAGATGTAAATCTCGCGGCGGATCCCGGGATTCGCCTCAAAGAGCAGCGCGCGTTTGACGGGGCTGTCGGCGGGGAGCCGCGCGTGGAGCGCGTCGGCATCGGGGCCGAATGCCTCGTCCCAGATGGCGCGTCCGGGGGAGATGACCTGGAGACGCGAGAGGAGGCCGCCCATGCTGTGGCCGATGAAAACCATGTCGTGCTGGCGCCCGAATGCGGCGTCGAACGCGGTCAGTTCGTCGCGCAGGCGCATGGAGGAGTACGCGATGGGCCAGCCGGAGGGATAATAGAAGGTGAGGAACTGGTAGCGCGCGCGCAGTTCGGGATCGGCGCGGAGATCGTTGACCACATTGCGCCACATGCGCGGGTGGGAGTTCAGGCCGTGGACTAGCACGACGGGGATGCGCGCGGGATCGTAGGGCTCGATGAGCGTGTAGCGGGCGTCGCCGGAGTCGGGATTGAAAAGGCCGCGCAGCGCGAGCCACAGCTCATGGATGCCGATGGTGCGATCGACCAGCGGCGCGGTGAAATCCGCGGCGAGCGGGTAGTCGGCCCCGGCTAGCCGGACGCGGGAGACGGACGTGGGATCGTAGGCGGTGAGCGTGACCTCGCGTGCTTTGCCGGTGCGGGCCGGGCCGCCAAATGCGAGGACGGCGGTGAGCGGCTCGATGTAGCCGCCGCTGGCGACGAAGCGGCGCTTCTCGCCGTCGGGCAGGCGCCACTCGGGCGAAAGCGGTGCGCCGGCTCCGGGCGTGGCGTACCAGTGGTTCATGAGCTTTCTCGGTACGGCGTCCGCCGGTTTCACCGAGAGGAGCTGCGCGTACTGCGGCGCCGCGACGCGATAGCTGCGCCCGGCGAAAGTGAATGCGCGTTCCGGTTTCACGCCGGGACTGACGAAAAGCGGGGCGAGCCCCTCGGCGGCGCGCGCGCCAATGCGGAGCGCGTGCTGCTGGGGCTCGGGCAGCGCGGCGATGTCGCCCACCCGCGCGGTGCGCCCGGCGAGTTCGCCCCACGCCAGTTCCGCCGCGCGAAGGCGATAGACCGCGGCGGCATCCCCGTGCTCCGGGAAGCGCGCGGCCTTTTTCAGCAGGAGATCCGCCTGCGCAAGTCCGGTGGCCTGCAAATCCGCAGCCGCGCGGCTTTCCAGCGGGACGGTGCTGCACGCGGGCAGCAGGCAGATGAGGGCGGCGATGGCGGTGACACGGAGCAGCGGCGTGGTCATGCGGACATGGCGGAGGGTTTCGGCGCGTTTGTCAAAGCAGGGCTGCGGCGGCTGGCGGCCGCGCGCGGACTCGTGCGAGCCGCGTGTTTACTCCGCAGGGCGGCGGAGGGCGCGGACGTTTCCGAGCCAGGTGGAGGCGAGGCAGGCGATGGCGCCCGCCTGGAAAATCTGCATGGCGGCGGCGGCGGGGATGAGCGGCACGTAGTCGGACAGCACGGCGAGGGCGGTGCCGATGAGCGTGACGGCGGCGACCGTGGCGAAGAGCCACGAGCCGATCCGTGAGCCGTTCGTGAATGTCATCGAGAGCGGGAAGGCGACGGCGATCAGGCCGATGCCGGCGAACTCGGTATTGCCCGAGCCGAAGCCCAGCCCGGCCAGGAACGCCGCGAGGCCGATGCCGAGCGCGACGCCGACGACGGCGGCCTCGCGCTTCTCGGCGGGGCGGAGCGCGTAGCGGGCAAAGGAGTCGAAGAGCAGAAAGAAATTGCCGACCGGCTTGGCGACCCAGACCCACAGCACGAAGAGCATGTAGAGCGCGACGAGGGCGAATCCGAACGGGATGTAGCGCGCCACTTTCACGCCGAAATAAAGGCCGAGGATGACGGCCCAGCGGGAGCCGGAGCTGAGGCGCTGCATGAAAAAGCAGTAGCGGAGATACGTGCGGTAGATCCGCGAGCGCGCGCGGAAGCTGGTGAGCAGTCCCTCGCGGGCGGACTCGAAGTCGGGATCGAGGCGGAGGGCTTCGCGGAAATGCACCTCGGCGGCGCGATGCTCGTCGCGCTGGAGTGCAGCCCAGCCGGCATTGGCGTGGGTGAAAGGATCCTCGGGATCGCGGGCGAGCATGCCGGCGATGTGCGCGGCGTTTTCGGCGAGCTTGTTTTGCAGGCGGAGCGCCTGGGCGAGCTGATTCGCCGCGGGCGCGTTGTCGGCATCGAGCGCGAGGGCCTGCCGCGCGGACTGCTCGGCGCGCGGCCACTGCTCCATCTGGAGGTGCGCCTGGGCCTCGGCGGTGAAAGCGCCGGCGTGGTGCGGATCGAGGCCCAGCGCGATCTGCGCGGCGGCGAGGCCGTCTTTTGGCCGATCCAGGACGGAGAGGATGTAGCTGCGGAGGACGTGGTGGTCGGCGTCGTTTGGCTCGATGGCGATGGCGCCATCAATGGTCGCGAGGGCATCGCGCTGGCGCCGGGGCTGGTGGAGCTGGCAGGCAGCGAGGTGGTGGAGCGTGAAGCTGTCATTCGGCTCCTGCGCGAGGGCTTCCTTGAACGCGCTCTCGGCGTCGGCGTAGCGGCCGAGGTCCTTGAGCTGGAGGCCGCGCATGATCTGCGGCGCGAGGGCGAAAGCGTCGCTCATTTCTTGATCCCGAGGAACTGCAGCACGTCGTCGTAGAAGCCGCTTTGGTTGGAATAGATCGCGTAGTTTTTCGCGCTCTCGAACCATGCTTTGGTGGAGGGCTTCACATCGCGGGCGGATTTGAGGAGGTCGTCGGTGCCGAGCGGGATGACGCGGTTCTCGGTCATGGCGCGGGCGAGGGAGCGCTCGATGGCGATGTCGAAGACGGCTTTCAAATCCGCGCCGGAAAAGTCGCGCGTCTTCTTCGCCACGGCGGCGGCGTCGAGCGCGTGCATGGGTTTGTCTTTGGCCATGACCTCGATGATCGAGCAGCGTGCGGGCTCGTCGGGCGGCGGGACAAATAGGATGCGATCAAAGCGGCCCGGTCGGCGGAAGGCGGGGTCGAGGTGCCACGGGGCATTGGTGGCGCCGAGGATGAGGATGCCGTCGTTGTCGCCGACGTTGCCGTCCATCTCGGCGAGGAATTGGTTGATGAGCGTGCGGCCGGCGCTGCGTTTGAGGTCGTTGCGGTCGGCGGCGAGGGCGTCCACCTCGTCGAAGAAAAGGACGGCGGGCGCGTGGGTGCGGGCGAGTTCGAAAAGGGCGTGGAGGTTTTTCTCAGAATTGCCGAGGTAGAGATCGAGAATCTGGTGGATGCCGATGGAAATAAAGTTGGCCTGGATCTCGCCGGCGGTGGCGCGGCTCAGGAGCGTTTTGCCGCAGCCGGGCGGGCCGTAGAGGAGCACGCCGCCGCCGATTTTTTTGCCGTAGGCTTTGAAGAGTTGCGGGTTTTTGAGCGGGTGGATGATTTTCATCCGAATCTCCTCTTTCACCGAGTCCATGCCGCCAATGTCGGCGAAACTGAGCTTCGGCCGCTCGATGTCGGACGAGCTGACGGCGGGCTTTTCCTCGTCGTCGCTCTCGGGCGTCCATCCCTGCGCGGCGACCTTTTCCGGCTGCTCGATGAGGGAGCCGTCCTTAGGGCCGCGGCTGCCGAGTTCCTTTTCCATGCCGGGGTCGCGCAGAGTGGGATCGAGAGCGAGCGCCTTTTCGTAGCAGGCTCGCCCGGCGGCGCGGTTCCCCTCCCCCGCGTAGAGCCGCGCGAGGAGCAGGTGCGCGGGCGCGTAGCCGGGATGCTCGGCGATGAGCGCCTCCGCGCGGACCACGGCCTCGCTCGTCTTTCCGCTGAGATGCAGCACGCGGGCGACACCCGCTTTCGCCTCTGGACGCGTGGGATCGAGCCGGAGGACGCGCTCGAAAACGCCGCGCGCCTCATCGAGCGACCACTCGTCGAGGCAGGATTGCGCGAGGAGGAGCAGCAGCGGGAGATTTTCGGGCGAAACGGCGACGGCCTGGCGGAGCGGGTCGAGTCTGGACATGGGCGAAAAGTGTCAGCGGACAAGTGGCAGGTGACAAGCGGGAGATGAGCGCGATGGTAGCGCCCGGCAATTAATCCCCCCACCCAAAACACCACGCGGCCGGTGGCATAACCACTGCTACCTCAGTCCCAGTTCCAAAAACAATCCCATGAATTTCCTCGTTGTTGACGATAACCGGCTCCTCAATCGCTTTCTCACGACCTATCTGCGCGGCAAGGGCCACGTGGCCTCATCGCTGACCGACAGCTCGAAGGTGGAGTCGTGGCTCGACCTGAATCCGTGCGACGGCCTGATCCTCGACATCGGCATGCCAAAGATCGACGGCCTGACTCTCATCTCGCATGTCCGCACGAAACACGCCGATCTGCCGATCGTCATGTTCACCGGCCTGGGCTATGACGAGGACGCGATGCAGGCGGCGCGGAAGGCGGGGGCGAACGGCTACGTCAGCAAGGGGCTCGGGCCGTCGGAAATCTATGCGGCGCTGATGCGGGTGCTCGGCAAGCAGGCCATTCAGGCCTGATCGGACGCGATCTCGGCGAGGCGCTTTTTCAAGAGGGTCGCCTCCCACTGGCCGCTGGCGTTGGGCCGGTCGAGGTAGCCGTAGTTCAGGATGGAACCCGACTGCGCGAGCAGCAGGCGGGAGATTTTCCCAAAGCGGCCCATGCCCATGACACTGAGAGGGAGCGGCTGTTTCCCTGCGAAAAGTGAGAGAAGCCGCGAGAGGGCGGCGGGGGTTTCCGTGAGCGCGGCGAGTTTGCAGATGTCGGCCCCGGCCGCTTGGGCGCGACGGATGGTGCCGCGGAGTTGCGCGAGCGGGGGCATGGATTTGAAATGGTGCGCGGAAACAATCACGCGGACGCCGCTGGAGCGGGCCTCGGAGATCGTGCTGGCCAGATGCTCCACGGAGCGAAGCTCCACGTCTATCAGTGTGGCGAAGGGTAAAAACCGGGCGAAAAGCTCGCGTCGCAGCGGAAAGCCCAAGCCGTTTGCGCCCCCCTCGGCGGGATGGCGGACCGTGATGACCAGCGGCACTCGAAGCCGTGGCACCGCGCGGAGCAGTGGCGCGGGATCGGAGGCGAAGGCATCGACGCGAATTTCGAGGTAATCGACCTCTCCCGGCCTTATCCTAAGGGCGCGGCGCAGCGCGGGTGGTGAATGCACAGCACCGATAACTTGCGGTTTCGCGCTCAAATTTCTGGAATTATTTATCCCGCTCATATTCTGTGCAGCCCCGCAGAACAGCCGATGCTCGGTCGAAAACAAGAACTCAATCTCCAAACGCTGCAGATCGCCGACGGCGTCCTGCTCGTCGTCGCGTTCTGGATCGCGCACTCGCTGCGGTTTTTTGGCGCAGACTGGATGCTGTTCAATCAGCCCATCGGGCCTTTCAAGGACTTCCAGTGGCTGCTTTTCGTGATCATGCCGTTCGGCCCGATCAGCCTCGAGCTGCAGGGTTTTTACACGAACCCCCTGCAAAAGGAGGGAGGCAAGTCGCTCGTGCAAATCGCGCGGGCGTTTTTCTGGCTCGGGCTGCTCATCGCGGTGGCCGCGTATTTTTTCCGCCTCGATGTCCCGAGCCGCGCGGTCATGCCGCTCTTCATCGTCATCTCCATTTCGCTGCTGCTGGTTCGCGAGCGCATCACGCTCGCGCGGTTTCGCAAACGCGCGAAGCGGGAGGATCTGCGTGAGAGCCTCATCCTCGCGGGGACTCCGGGCGACATCCACCAGTTGCGGCACACTTTCACCGCGGAGCAGATCATGGAGATGGAGATCGTGGCGGAGATCGACATCGAGAGCCAGCCGATCACGGATCTCATCGACGCGCTCCACAAGCACTCGGTGAGCCGTGTCATCTTCGCCGGCGGGCACAGTCACCTGAACCGGCTGGAGGAGGCCATCGGCGCCTGCGAGATCGAGGGCGTGGAGGCATGGGTCGTGGCGGATTTCATCCGGACGGCGATCGCGCGCCCGGCCTTCGATGTGTTTGGCGCGCGCCCGATGCTCGTCTTCCGCACGACGCCGGATGTCTCGTGGGCGCTGATGGTGAAGGGGCTGATCGACCGCGTGGGCGCGATCATCGGCCTGGCGCTGCTCTCGTGGGTCTTTGTGATCGTGGCCATCGGCATCAAACTCACCTCGCCGGGGCCGGCCATCTTCCGGCAGAAGCGCGCTGGGAAAAACGGGAAGCCTTTCACGATGTACAAATTCCGCTCCATGCACACGGACGCGGAGATGCGGCAGGCGGAGCTGGTGGCCTTCAACCAGATGGAGGGACCTGTTTTCAAAATCGACAAGGATCCGCGCGTGACGCGCTTCGGCAAATTCCTGCGCAAGACGAGCATCGACGAGTTCCCCCAGCTCCTGAATGTGCTCAAAGGCCAGATGAGCCTCGTCGGGCCGCGCCCGCTGCCGATCTACGAGGTCGAGAAATTCGCCAGCACCGCACAGCGCCGGCGGCTCTCGATGAAACCGGGGCTGACGTGCCTGTGGCAGGTCAGCGGGCGCAGTGACATCAGCAGCTTCGACGAATGGGTGAAGCTCGACCTGCGCTACATCGACCAGTGGTCGCTTTGGCTCGATGCGCAGATCCTCCTGAAGACAATTCCCGTCGTTTTTCTCGGCTTCGGAGCGCGCTGAGCCGCGGGGTTTGACCCATCGGCAGACTTTCGCAATTCTCGCCACACATGGACATCCGCAAAGCTCTCATCACGGCCGCCGGCACCGGCCAGCGCACGCTTCCGCTGCAGTCGCTCGTCGATCGCGACGGAATCACCAAGACCGCGCTGGCCATCATCATCGAGGAGGTGCTGCGCGCCGGGATCGAGACGATCGGCGTCGTCATCAGCCCGGGGGATGAGGCGGCATATCGCGCCGCGGCGGGCGCGCACGCGGGGCGGCTGACATTCATCGAGCAGCCCGCGCCGCTCGGCTACGCGCACGCGATTTACTGCGCTGCGAAGTTTTGCGGAAACGATCCGTTCCTGCTGCTGGTCGGCGACCACCTTTACCTCAGCACGGCGGCGAAAGGCTGCGCCCAGCAGCTCGTGGAAGTGGCCCGCGCGGAGAAGTGCGCGGTGTCGGCCGTGGAATCGACACACGAAAGCCAGCTCCCGTTTTACGGCGCGGTCGGCGGGAAGCTCGTGGACGCGGCGAGGCGGCTCTACCAGGTCGATACGGTCCTGGAAAAGCCGACGCCGACCGAGGCGGAGCAAAAGATCGACGTGCCGGGGCTGCGCGCGGGCTACTACCTGTGCTTCTTCGGCATGCACGTCCTGACACCCGCGCTGCAGCGGCTGCTCGGCGCGGCCTTTGCGAAATCCGCAGGCCGCGAAAGCAGCGTGAACTTTCGCAACGTCCTCGCGGAACTCGCCGCGCAGGAGCGCTACCTCGCGGCGGAGCTGGACGGGCGGCGGTACGACTTCGGCGTGAAATACGGACTCCTCACCGCCCAGCTCGCGCTCGCCCTCGACGGCACGGATCGCGACGAGGTGCTCCGCGGGCTCGTGGAACTCATGGCGGCGAAGCTCTCCAAATGAGCGGCATGCCCCTCGGCCTGATCGACCTCATCACCTCCCCCGACGCGGCGGCGCGCGATCGCTCGCTGGACGCGGCGTGCGCGGCCGCCTCGCTCGAAGAGCTGCTCGCGGAGTGCGATGCGCTCGAAGCCTTCCGCCGCTCTTCGCAAAACCTCTACGAGCGCGTGCGCGCGCTTTTTTTCCTCTACGCGATCCATCGCTTTCACCTGCCGACCAGGGCTGAGCTGACGATGGGCGGGCTCATCCCGTTCCACGGCTACGAGCATCTGCTGGAGCGGCGGTTTGAGGAGGCGATCGAGGTTTTCTCGCAAAGGCAGAAGACAGGCGGACCGAGCGACGCGCTCAGCTCGGCGCTCGCGTCGGCATATCACCGGCTCGCCTTCCAGACGCTCGCGGATCAGGTGCGGCGCAGCGTCCGCACGGTGCGCGGGAACCAGTGGATGTTCCGCATGGGCCACCCGAACGACCAGCCGCTGCG
>JAYTML010000328.1:0-3471 GCA_043728655.1 Chthoniobacter sp.
TGAATTGCAGGTCGTAGAGCCGCCGGTAGTAGCCGCTCTTCTCGAACAGCTCGCGATGCGTGCCCGCTTCCTTGATGTGCCCGTTTTCGAGCACCACGATCTGGTCGGCGTTGAGGATCGTGGAAAGGCGGTGGGCGATGGCGATGACGGTGCGCCCTTTGGCGAGCACGTCGAGCGCGCGCTGGATTTCCTTTTCGGACTCGGTGTCGAGCGCGCTCGTGGCCTCGTCGAGGAGCAGGATGGGCGCGTTCTTGAGCAGCGCGCGGGCGATGGACAGCCGCTGCTGCTGGCCGCCGGAGAGGTTGCAGCCTTTGTCGCCGATCACCGTCTCGTAGCCGTGCGGCTGCAGGAGGATGAAGTCGTGCGCGAAGGCCTGGCGCGCGGCTTCATGCACCTCGGCGTCGGTCGCGTCGAGGCGGCCGTAGCGGATGTTCGCGGCGATGGTGGTGTGAAAGAGAAACGTCTCCTGCGTGACGATGCTGAGCTGCTCGCGGAGCGAGGCCTGGGTGACGGTGCGGATGTCGCGCCCGTCGATCAGCACCGCGCCGGACTGCGGATCGTAAAAGCGCAGGATGAGCGAAAGCAGCGTGCTCTTTCCCGCACCGCTCGCGCCCACGAGCGCGCAGGTCGTGCCGGGCGCGATGGTGAGCCGGATGTCCGTCACCGCGGGCTGATCGGTGCGGTAGCCGAAGGTGGTGTGGTCGAACGTGATTTCGCCGCGCACCTTTTCCAGCGCGGTCGCGCCGGTCGCGTCCTGCACGGTCGGCTGGAGCGCCATCAGCTCAAAGATCCGCGTCGTCGAGGCGAGGCACTTTTGCATCTGGCCGTTCACCTTGCTCAGCTTCTTCACCGGGTCGTAGAGCATGAAAGTGCCCGCCAGCAGGCCCACGAATTTCGACGCCGGCGTGCCGGAGTACCACACGTAAAACAGCGCCAGCCCCACGCCGAGCGCGGCGACCGATTCGATCATCGGCCCGACAATTTCCACGGCCTTGCGGACGCGCATCGAGTTCCGAAACTGATGGCGGCTCGACTGCTCGAAGTCCCGCGCTTCGTCGTGCTCCCGGGCGAGCGATTTGATCACGCGGATGCCCGCGAAGGCCTCCTGCATGATGACCATCATCGCGCCCGCCTCGTTTTCCTCATCGCGTCCCGCGCGCCGCACTTTGCGGCCATAGACGATGATCGGGATGAGGCAGATGGGAAAAAGCACGAGGCTGCCGATGGTGAATTTCCAGTCGAGGTAGAGCAGCGTGGCGATCGCGGAGATGACCGTGAAAGGCTGCGTGACCACGTCGCTGCTCACGCTGGTCAGTGCCTGCTGGGCCATGCGCGCATCGTTGTTGACCCGCTGCAGGAGCTGGCCGGAGCGGCTTTTGGAAAAGAAATCCAGCGACTGCGCGAGGATGTGGCTGAAGAGCTTCGTGCGAATATCGACGAGCAGTTTCAAGCTCACCCACGCCATGCAGTAGGCATTGAGATAGGCGAAGACGCTGCGCGCGATGACCATCGCGGGGATGAGCGCGCAGATCCACAGCACGCCGTCGATGCCCGGCCCGGCGGCGGCGTTGGCGTGCAGCGCGGCCGTCTTTCCGCCGCCGCTGGGAATCGCGTAATCCATCACCTTTTTGATCACCAGGCCGTAGCCGCCATTGACCACACCCGCGAGCGCGCCGAAAGCCAGCCCCGCGTAGAAACGGCCGCGGTAAGGCCGCAAAAACGGCAGGAGCTGGGCGTAGGGCCGCCATGCGTCGCGCATTGTGGGATGCGGCTTGGCTTTGGATTTGGCGGATGGCTCGGGCACGGTGGTTCAGGGCGGCGGGATGAGCTGGGCAATAGCACCGATGACCAGCTCCGTCGAGATGCGCTCCATCGGCGCGCCCTTCATGCGCGGCTGGAAATCGGTGAGCGGCGCATCCGGCTGCGCGGCGGAAAGGACGAGCGCGCGCTCGTGCCGCGGACGCCAGTGGAAGGGATTCGTCGGCCCGAAAAGCGCGACCTGCGGCGTGCGGAAGGCGGCGGCGAGATGCACCGCGCCCGTGTCGCAGCTCACGCACAGCCGCGCCTGCGCGATCACCGCCGCAAAGCCCGGCAGGCCGAGCTTGCCACCCAGGCTCACCACGCCGCCACCGGCCGCCGCCTCGATCTGGGAAAGGTGCGCCAGCTCAAAGGCATCGCCGCCACCCGTGAAGACACACGCCAGCCCGTGGCGCTCCCGCAGATGCCGCGCGAGCTGCGCCCAGCGCTCCGGCAGCCAGTATTTCTCCGGCCGCGCCGTCCCCGGATGGAGCACCGCGAAAGGCCCCGCGATCCCGTGCGCCCGCAGCGCCGCCTCGGCCTCCGCCCGCGCGGTCTCCGGCACGCGCAGCTCCGGCCCCGGCGCATCGGCGACCGGCGCGATCGAGGCGGCGAGATCGAGGTAGTGATCGACCGTATGCCGCTGCCGCACCGGCGAATCCACGAAGCGGTTGTAAGCCAGCGCGCGCAGCTTCGATTTCCTCACCCAGTCAAAGGCGACGCGTTTCTTCGCCCGTGAAAGCGCCGTCGCCAGCGCCGAGCGGTCCGTGCCGGTAAAGTCCAGGCACACATTCCACGGCCCCGTCAGCACCTGCTGCCACGGACGAAAGCCGCGCCCGCTCCCGAGCACCACGCCCGTGCTGATCGTCGGCACCGCCCCCAGCAGCCCCGCGCATCCCGGCGCCACCGCGAGCGCGATGTGCGCCTCCGGCCACGCCGCGCGCAGCGCCGCCAGCGCCGGCGTGGTCAGCACCAGATCGCCAATGCGCTTGAGCTGGAGCGCGAGGATTCTCACGCCGCGCCTTTCGCCATCGCCACCCGGTACGCCTCCAGCAGCCGCTCCCCGAAATGCTCCCACGTGAAGTTTTCCACCACCCGCTCCCGCCCCGCCGCGCCGAGCCGGGCGCAGAGGTCGCGGTCGCGGTAGAGCCGCTCGATCGCCCCCGCGAGCGCTTCAGGATCGTTCGGCGGGATGACGATCCCGTTCACGCCGTCCTGCACCACGTCGCCGCTTTCGCGCGTCGTGATCTGAGGCAGGCCGCAGGCCGCGGCCTCGTACGTGCATTTCGCGCTGCCTTCGCACTCGCTCGGGAGGATGTGGACCGTGGCGGCGCGGTAGCACTCCTCCACGCGCCCGACGAAGCCGGGCAGCCTCACATTTTGACCCGCCAGCTCCGCGAGATACGGCTTCATTTCGTCATGCACCGAGCCGACCAGCACCAGCTCCGCGTCCTTGAGATTCAGCCGCCGCCAGACCGCGAGCAGATGGTGCACGCCCTTCCGCTTGATGAGTGCGCCGACAAAGACCGCGGTGAATTTCCCCGGCGGCGCAGCAGCCGGCGCGAACCGCACGACATCCACGCCGCGCTGATGCCGGAAGAGCTTCTCCGGCGAAATGCCCGCGGCGAGGAACGTCTCCTCCGCCTTCTCCGAAAGCACGAGGATCAGGCTCGC
>JAYTML010000329.1:0-3311 GCA_043728655.1 Chthoniobacter sp.
GTCCCCCATCCGCCGGGAATTCTTCCAAGAAGGAAAAAGATCGAAAAGCCGAGCGCAGCGACGAGCACGCCGACCTGAATGAAGTCCGTCCAGATGACCGCGCGGATGCCGCCCACGGCCGTGTAGAGCGCGGTGAGCAGCGTGATCACCACGACAGCGCCGGCAAAGATCCAAAATTTCTCCCACGCGCCCACCTGGATGCCGCGCCAGAGCTGCCACCCGAGGACGAGGATGATCGCGCTGACGTAAAGCCGCGTCCCCATCGCCAGCACCCGCGTGATCAGAAACGTGGCCGATGCCCACGTCCGCGTGCGCGGCCCAAAGCGCGTCCCCAGAAACTCGTAAAGCGAGATGACGCCGTGGCGGTAGAACAGCGGAATGAAAAGAAAACTGACGATGATCCGCGCGAGGATCGTGCCGATGGCGAACTGCGCGTAGGTCCAGTTCCCCTTCGTGAACCCGCTCTCCGGCGCGCCGAGGAATGTCGCCGCGCTGATCTCCGCGGCGAGGATGCTCGCCAGCACCGCCCACCACGGCGTCTGCCGGTCGCCCAGCGCAAAGCCCTCCACGCTGCCGCTCTTCGAGCGCTGCGAGAGCCCGATGCCGATGATAACTGCGAAATATGCGATCAGGACGAGCGCATCCAGCCAGAGATTGCCAATCATACGCGGGGAGTTTCAATGGTGCCGGACAGGGGCACGGTTTTCATCATGATTTTTGAAAAGCGGGCGCTTGCCTCGTATTTGCGCCGGCGCTCGGGCGGCAGCTCCTCCGGGCCGATTTCGGCGAAGCCGCCCTTTTGCTGGAAAAACTTAAACGCCTGCGTCGAGAGCGCGAAGATACTCCTCATCCCCTTCTCCGCCGCGAGCTGGTCCGCGAACGCCATCAGCTTGCGGCCGTGCCCCTCGCCTTCGTGGCTCTTGCTGACATACAGGCACGCCAGCTCCGCCATCTGCTGCTCGGGGTAGATGTGGACGGCCACGCAGCCGACCAGGTTCCGGTCCAGCTCCAGCACCCAGTAGTCTTCCAGCCGCGCGACGATGTCGGCGCGCGTCCGCTTCACGAGTTCCTCGTTGTGCACCGACTGGCGGATCAGCGCCATGACCGCGCGCACGTCCTTTTTAAAGACCCGGCGGATCTGCTGGTACTCATTTGAGTAAACCATCGTGCCGATGCCCTCGTGGCTGAAGATCTCGCTGAGCAGCGCCTCATTGCGGAGCCCGTTCAGCAGATGGACCCGCGCCACTCCCAGCCGGCACGCCCGCGCGGCGTGGTCGAGCTTTGAGACGACGCTCGAGTCGAGGCCGGTGCGTTTCTTTTTCGCAAAGTCCTCCGCATCCGCGATCGAGAGCTGGCCGATCAGCGCGCCGTTCACCACCACGCCCTCGCTCGATGAAAGGAAAAGGATTTTCATCGCCTGCATCGACTCGGCCACTTCGAGGGCGATGCCGTCCGAGTTCACGCGAAAGGTTTTCCCCTCCCCGTCGTAACCCATCGGCGGGATCACCGGGATGATGCCCTCGTTCAAAAACAGATGCAGCGACTTCGTATCCACCCGCTCGACCCTCCCGGTATTCAGGTAGTCCACCCCGCCCAGGATTCCCGCCGGATGCGCAATGATCGCGTTCGCATACGCCGCCCGCAGATCCACGGAGGTCAGTCCCTGCATGATCTCGCTCATCACATTTGTCGCCGCCTCGAGGCTGACCTTCAGCGTGGCGTCGTCGGTGATGCCGGTGCCGTCAGCATTCGTAATCGCGACCCCGCGCTCGGTTGCCAGCTGCGCGATCTGCCGCGCCGCGCCGTGGACGAGGATCACCTTGATGCTCAGTGACCGCAGCACCGCGAGATCGAGCAGGATATTTGCAAAATTCGGCGACGCCACGATCTCGCCATCGATCGCCACGACGAAGATTTTCTCCCGGAAACGAGGGACGTATTGGAGGATGCCGCGCAGATCGGAGACTTTCATCAGGAACGAAGAAGTCCACGAAACGCAAATTCCCCGCGCGAGCAAAGCGCAATCCGCGACCCGCCTAAAACTCCAGCTCCATCTCGTCCAAGTAGCGCGTCACGGCATCGCTGTAGTGCTTCTCCTGCTCGGAGATTTCCCTGGCGGTCTTGAGATAGGCGTCGAAGGCGTGGCTGTGCCCCCCGCCCAGTTGCGTCGCCTCATACCAGTTTAGATAGTCGGCGATCGCACTGATCCGCCGCAGGACGGACGCGCGGTAGTCCTCGACGTTGGCAAGCAGCTCGCGGACGCCGCCCGTTTTGCCGCGCGCCAGCAGCGCGAAAGCCTTTTCGTAATCCACAAGCACCGGCCGGTAGAGCACGTGAGCCCGCGTACTGAGCGCGACGATCAGCGTGTGCCGCTCCGCCAGTAGCGGACGGCTCGCCGGGAGCTTGATGTATTTCGCGAAATCGCCGACCGCGAAAGTCTGCTTCTCCCCGCCCTTGCCCGTCGGCATTTCCATCGAAAGGAGCAGCGCGAGCTCTTTCTCCGTCTCCTCCGCGGTCATCCCCTGGAAGCGGTCCGCTGCCGCGAACCGCGCCAGACCCAGCGTCCACCACTTTTGCAGCGTCGCCTCGTCTGCAGCCAGTTCGGGGAACTTCCTTTTCAGCAGCGCCACCGGATCACCATTGCTCTCCGGCCACTCGCGCACGAGCCCCGCGAGCGCGGCCCGGCCGCCGGGCTGGCTGGTCAGGAGCTGGAGGAGGCATGCGGCGAGCAAATTGTCCACGGCCCGCATCGTGTCGCCGAGTTCGTCCGGCTTTTCCGTCAGGAAATCATCGAGCGGCGGCAGCTTATTCACCTTGATCAGGCGTTTGAAAATGTCGGTCCTCACCCCGACCTCGCGCTGCTGCACGAGCTGGATCGCGCCTTCGATCACCCACCACGGCGCCTCGCGAAAAGCGGTGCCGCCCTGCACCCCGGTGCCACGGTAGGAGTACTCGAGCAGCACCGCGCGGACGATCTGCTTCTGCAGATTCACTTCCGACGGATCCTCGCCGATCCGCACGTCGATCTGGATCTTGAAACCCGTCACCGATTCGATCAGCCGGACCTGCGCCGGCGGCTCGCCCGGCCGCGATGTGGACTTGGCCTCGATGGCGATGACGATGGGCGCCTTCCATGCGTCCCTTTCGCCCAGCAGTTGCAGCACGTCGCGCTTCACCTCCTCGGCGAAACTGACCACGCGCATGCGCAGCGGCACGTCCTCGCAGAAGACGCTGAACTGCTTTGAAGCGCTGTCGCTGTGGTGCCGCGGGTCGATGGCGGCGGCGGGAAGCAGTGCCGCAAGCAGCACCGC
>JAYTML010000330.1:0-2957 GCA_043728655.1 Chthoniobacter sp.
CATCCCGAGATGTGCCCGGAGATCGGCTCATCCGGCGTCATTCCGAGCATTTGCCTGCCTGCCGCGTTGATGAAAAGCACGTTTCCCTCCGCGCACGCCATCCCGACAAAGTCCGTCGTCGCCTCGAGGATCCGCACCATCCGCGCGCTTTCGCTCCGCAGTTCATCGGACCTGTGCTGCACGGTCACGTCGTGCGCCACCCCCATGTAGCCGGCGATCTCTCCGGCGGCATTGCGCACCGGCGCGCCGCGATCCACGACCCAGCGGTAGGCTCCGTCGTGCCGCCGCATGCGGAACTGGAGCTCGAACGGCGCACCCGCGGCGAACGCCGCGTGCATCGCCGCGAAGCATCGCTCGCGATCCTCGGGATGCACCCGCTCGTACCAGTCACCGGTGGCGTCCGCGATCGACGCCTTGCCGGCGAAAGCCAGCGCCTCCTTGCTGAAATAGCAAACCGTCCCGTCCAGTCGCACGCCCCAGACCATCGCCGGAAAGTCGTCCATCATCGCCAGATTGAACTGGATCTCGGGCAGGCCTTCGGAGCCTGGTCTGGGCGGCGGATTCATTTATTCTGGTAGGGGCTTGCCCCGGGTCTCCGGCGCAAACCAGATCGTGATCATTCCGACAAAATACACCAGCACGATGGTGGCGCCCGCCCGCTCGTAGCTGCCGCCGAGCCTTTCGACCAGGGTGCCCATCTGCAGCGCGCCAAATCCCGCCGCCACCCGCCCGAGATTGTAGCTCAGCCCTTGCGCCGTCGCCCGCACCCGCGTGGGGAAAAGCTCCGGCAGATACAGCGGCAGCCAGCCGTAAAATGCGCCCGTGAACGCGCCGGCGAGCAGGACGAAGATGAAAAACTCCAGGTCATAAAAGCGCGTGAACCGGAAGAGGTACGTGGTCACTCCCAGCGCCAGCACGCAGAGGACAAAGTAAGCCGGCCGCCGTCCGAACCGCCCCAGCCACGCGCCGAGCAGGCACCCAAAGACCGAGCCGATCGCCGACACGGTCTGCGTGATCCCTTTCGCCCTCGGATCGGCGCTCCCCGCGCGGTCCTGCCCCACCAGCGCCAGCCACTGCACCGCGCCCCATGTGACGATCAGCACCACCGACGAGAGCAGGATGGCGAGCAGCGTGCGGCGGAGCAGGGGAGCCTGGAAAATCTCGCGCAGCGGATGCGTGACCCGGTTCTCGACCGACGCCTTCCACCGCTCGGACTCCGGCACAAAAAGCCGGATGAAAAACGTCAGCAGCGCCGGCGCCGCCCCCACCAGCATCACCCAGCGCCACGAGTCCTTGATCACGGGAAACGCGATCGCGATCACCGCGATCAGCGCGAAGCCCACATTTGCCGCCGCGCCGATCACGCCCGCAAGCATCGGCCGCCTTTTCTCCGGCCAGATCTCCATCACCAGCGCCACCCCCAGCGACCACTCACCGCCCATCCCCAGCGCCGCCACGAAACGGAACGCCGGCAGATGCCACGGCTCCGTGGCGAAATACGAAAGCCCCGTGAACACCGAGTAGCACAGGATGCTCAGGCTCATCGCCCGCACCCGCCCGACCTTGTCGCCGAGCCAGCCAAAGACGATCCCGCCGAGCGCCGCGCCCCACAGGAAAAAAGCCGTCGCCCAGCCCATCCAGCCGCTGACAAAGCTCTTCAGCTCCGGCCCTTGCAGCCCCTTTGCCATCTCCTCCAGCGCCGGCCCCGCCACGATCGGGAAAATACCCATCTCCATCCCGTCGAACATCCATCCGAGGAAGGCGGCGATCAGCGTGAGATAAAGTTTCCCGCGGGAGGGAGTCGGGGGCATCCGCGCTTGTTAGCAGGGAGCCCGCCCGCATTTCCAGCGCAAGCTTGCGCGCCCTTGCCAAGCGGCTGGCCGGCCCGCTAGCCTCACGGCCCCTTTTATGACCACCAAGCCCAAAGCCCCCTCGAAAAAAGCCAATGTGTACAGTGCAGTGAGCCTGCACCGCGAGCACTCGAAGCTCGTCGTCGATGGCGCGGAGCGCGCGGCCAGCCGCGCGATGCTGCACGCGGTCGGGTTTGCGCGGGAGGACTTTAAGAAGTCCCAGATCGGCATCGCCTCGACGTGGTCGATGGTCACGCCGTGCAACATGCACATCGACGGACTCGCGCGTCAGGCCGAGGCCGGCGCGAACACCGCGGGCGCCAAAGGCGTGATCTTCGGAACGATCACCATCTCCGACGGCATCTCCATGGGCACCGAGGGGATGAAATACTCGCTCGTCTCGCGCGAGGTCATCGCCGACAGCATCGAGACGGTCATGGGCTGCGAAGGCTTCGACGGCCTCGTGGCGATTGGCGGTTGCGATAAAAACATGCCCGCCTGCGTCATGGCCATGGCCCGGCTGAACCGCCCCAGCATCTTCGTCTACGGCGGCACGATCCTGCCCGGCTGCATCACCGGCATCCTCGCCGAGAAGCGGCTGCGCAGCGACCGCCGCGAGAAATTCGCAGGCAAGAATCTGGACATCGTGAGCTGCTTCGAGGCCGTGGGCGAGCATGCGAACGGCAAGCTCGACGACCGCGAACTCGCCCTCATCGAGGAGCACGCCATCCCCGGCGCAGGCTCCTGCGGCGGCATGTACACCGCGAACACCATGGCCAGCGCCATCGAGGCGCTCGGCATGTCCCTGCCAAACAGCGCCGCGCAAAACGCCATCTCCCCCGCAAAGGCCGCCGACGCGCGCGCCGCGGGCCTCGCCGTCGTCGAGCTGATCAAGCGCGGCATCCGCCCGCTCGACATCATGACGAAGAAGGCCTTTGAAAACGCCATCACCGTCGTCATTGCGCTCGGCGGCTCGACGAATGCCGTCCTCCACCTCCTCGCCATGGCCCACACGGCTCGCGTCGAACTTTCGATCGACGACTTCACCCGCATCGGCGCGCGCGTGCCCGTGCTGGCGGACCTGAAACCGAGCGGACGCTTCCTCAT
>JAYTML010000331.1:0-7418 GCA_043728655.1 Chthoniobacter sp.
TTCCTCAAGCCGAACCTCACCTTTCCCGAGTTCCGCCCCGGCGTGATGACCTCGCTCGACTGCCTGCGCGCCGTCACCGTCTGCCTCATCGGCCGCGGCTATCGCGTCGTCATCGGCGAGGCCGACAGCGGGGGATACAACCGCTTTTCCATCGACGAGGTTTTCAAAGGCATGGGCATCGACAAGCTCGCGGCCGAGACCGGCGCGGAGATCGTGAATGTGAGCTTCACCGAGCCCGAGTGGATGGACGTGCGCGCCGGCTGGCGGCGGCTGCGCGTGCCGGTGCCGCGCCTGCTGCTGCGCGAGATCGACGCCTTCATCACGCTGCCCGTGCCGAAGATCCACATGAACACGCAGGTCTCCATGTCGATCAAGAACCAGTGGGGCTGCATCCAGGAGCCGACCGAGCGGCTGAAGCTGCACCCGTACTTCGCGGAGGTGATGTACGAGTTCAACAGCCGCCTGCCGCACGCCTACTCGATCATCGACGGCCGCTACGGCCTGAACCGCACCGGCCCGATGCTCGGCGACGTGGTGGACATGAACTTCATCCTCGGCTCGAACGACCTCGTCGCCGCCGACCGCGCCTGCTGCCGCATCATGCAGATCGACGAGGCGCGCGTGAAATACCTCCAATACTTCCGGTCGCGCGGCTGGTGGTGCGAGTTTGAAAAGATCGCGCTCAACTGCGACATCGCGCGCTTTCAAAAGGAGAAGTTTTACCTCGTGCGGAAATGGACGGACTACCCCGGCCTCATCTGCTTCAACAACGCCTTCCTCGCCTGGCTCGGCTACCACTCGCCGCTCGCCGGATTCGCCCACTGGCTCCTCTACCTCTTTCGCGAGCCCTTTTACGAATACGGCAAGGAGAAGGAAAAGCTGCGTGGCGAGGTGAAGAAGTGATCGCATCCATGAAATTCGTCCGCATGGTTTCCATTCCGTTAATTTGGCAAAATTCCGTTAATTCCGTCTGAAAATGCAGGTAACGGAATTAACGGGATTTGACCAAATTAACGGAATGAACTGGGTGACGTTCCGACTTCCACGATGAGCCTCTTTTCCAACGCCGTCCGCAGCGTCGTCCTCGCCCTCGCGCGGAGCATCGGCTCAAAGATCGTCGATGCCGAGACCGGCCGGGTGCTCGGCCGGGCGTTCCTGATTCCGTGGCGCGGAAAGATCGCCGTCATCGGCCTCGACGCCGAGGTGCGGCCTGTCTTTCTCCCGCAGAAGCGGCTGACCTACTGGAAGCAGGAGCTCGGCTTCGCGCTGCATCAGCCGCCCGATTTTCCGCATGAAACCCGTCCTCAATCTCCTCCTGACGCACCAGCCCGCTGAGGCCGTTGCAGCGATGGTGGAGTGGTGGAAACAGTGTGCGCCGCCCGAGCACATCGTCCTCGCCTACGGCGGAAGCCGCGCGGACTTCGAGGCGATCGCGCACCCCGCGAAAGTCTATGTCGATGACCCGCGCCTGCGCACGCGCGACCACCAGCGGGAGCGGCAGAGCTACGGCGGAGTCTTCCGCGCCGCCGCCGGGTGGATGCGCGGGCGCGAGTTCAGCCACGTCCATTTCGCCGAGTACGACCACCTGCCGCTCGTCGCGGACCTGAACCAGCGCCAGCTCGCGCTGCTCGAGGCGGAGCGCGCGGATGTGATCGGCCTCCACCTCCGCCAGGTCGGCGAAACGAATTGCGCGCACTACCTCTATCACGCCGCGGACCCGGAGTTTTTCGCATTCTGGAAAAAGCTCACCTGCCGCGCCGATCCGCGCGTCGTCCTCAGCATGCTCGCTACCGGCTCATTCTGGACGCGCGAGGCGTTCGACGCCGTCGCCGCGTGCCATGAGCCGCATCCGATGTACGTCGAGATCTTCCTGCCCACCGCCGCGCACCACCTCGGCTTCCGCATCCGCGACCTCAGCTCGCAGATGCCCTTTGCACTCCACATCGGCGACTGGCTCCCGCGCCTCGCCGAAGCCCGCGCCGCCGGCGCCTGGGCCGTGCATCCCGTGAAAGGCGGATGGGATGGCAGGCTGCGCAATGAGCGAATGACGACCCAGGAGGGAGGCGCTCCCGCGCGTCCCTGATCCCCGGCGGGGGTGAAGAAGTATAATTGGCCCCGCGCAGGAGCGCAGCCCTCCGGCCGCTGCTCAGTACGGCTTCGCGATCACGCGCCGCTCCGGATCGGTGGCGCCGGCGGCCCGGTAGATATTCCCCGGCGAGACCGACTTCAGCTCGTAGCCCTTGAGCACAAACTCGGGGTAGAAGCCATTGCTCGCCGGCTCATACACGCGCTGGCCGGAGAAGCTGCCGTAGAGCTTGTACTCGTAGTTGTTGTCGCTGCCGATTTTTCCCAGCTCGCGGTCGGGCGCGAGCTTGCCGTTTTCATTGAGCATCACCATCTGCGCAGTGCTCCACGGCTGGCCGGGGCTGCGCACCCAGCCCCAGAATTTGTAGTCCACCTTGTAGTAGCGCCGGCCGATGAAGTAGTTGCCGGCCGGCTCGACCCGGATCGCGTCGAGCATCGCCTGGCGGGCGGAGCCCTTCGGGTCGGCCGTGGCGCAGCCGCCCAGGATGGCGAGGGATAAAACGAGCGGGAGCAGGGCGGAGATGCGGCGAAGGATCATGAGGCGGGATTTCAGGGCAGTTCGACTTTGGCGATGAATGGCGCGAGCCACTCGGCGAGCGCGTTCTCTTTGAGCGATTCGGGCTCGGGGAGCGAGCCAAAGAGCCGCCACCCTTCGGTGTGGCCGACCGATTCGCCCGGCGCGAGGGTGCGGAGCGGGCTGAGCGTCTCGACTTCCAGCATTTGGGCATTGGTGAAGGTCTCGAAGTTGCACCCATGATCCGGATACGCGGCGCCTTCCTCATACGCCATGGTCTTGATGAAGAGCGCCCGCCGCGTCAGATAGCCGACCCAGCCCTGCCGGTGCGGCAGGCCGAGCTTGGCCGGCGGGCCTTGGGCGGTCTGGCGCAGCGTGATGAAGTCGCGGCCCCAGCGCCAGCGGTCGTCCGAGGTGTCGGTGTAGGGCCAGAGCACGAGGATGCGGTCGGGCAGCAGGTCGCGGGGGTGCATACCCATCGGGGGACGCGGGATGATCTCCAGGCCGCCCGGCTCCATGACGGTGATCGCCCACGTCGCGAGCGTCAGCGGGGCGGTGCCCACATTCGTGGCGCGATGCGCGAGCGTGACCGCGGAGGTTTCGGCGGCGAGCGTCACCGTGAGTTCCTTTTTCACCGGCCCCGTGGTGCATGTGAGGCGCACGCCGTCGGGCAGGATTTCGGATGTGACGGGGGAATTGTCCGGCAGGTAGGTCAGCTCATTTTCCGGCGCGACCCAGAAGCGATGCCCGCCGCGCGCGACGAAGTGATCCTCGCCGGTTTTGCCCATTTCCTCGGCGTTCGTCTTGAGCACGTTCTTTCCGCCCGGCAGATGCTGGTAGGAAATGATCCGCGGCCCGACATCAAGCGTGATGATCAGTTCGGCGTGGTCGTTCGCGATGCGGAGGCAGTTTGCCCACCCGCCAAATTCCACTGGTTCAATGTTCATGAGTTTGCAGGCGCACCTTGGCGAGCAGCGCGGGCTGCCGCTGGAGGTGCTGGGTCAGCGCCTCGATGGCGCGGAGAGTTGGTGGGCTGATGTGGTGTTCCATGCCTTCCACGTCGTGATAGACGACCTCCTCATCGAGTCCAAGGAGTTTGAGGAAATCCGACAGAAGCTGGTGGCGGCGCGTGATGTTCTTGGCGAGCGACTCGCCCGCCGTGGTCAGCGCGAGGCCGCGGTATTTCTCGTATTTCAGCAGCCCCTCCGCGTCGAGGCGCTGGATCATGTTCGTCACGCTCGCCTGCGAGATCTTCAGGCTCTGTGCGATGTCCACTACGCGCGCGTATCCCTTGGTGTTGATGAGTTCCAGGATGCGCTCGAGGTAATCCTCGACCGCAGCGGAAGTGTGGCGCTCCGTGGGCATGGGGAAAGCGATAGCCGCCGCGCGGAGGCGAGGTCAAGCGACGGGCGGCGGCTGCGCGAAAGATACAGGGTGAAAAGAAACTTAGGCATGGCTAACATTCTTGTTGCGTCCTGACTCATCCGTCGCTTGTCTTCCACGCCATGTTGAAAAGCTCAGTCTCCGCGCTGGCCTGCGCCTTCGCTTTCCCCCTCCTGCCGGCGCAGGCCGGGGAAACCCCGCTGCCCCAGCCGGCCGGCTCCCTCTTCGACCGCACCCCGCGTGCGCAGCTCCGCGACCTGAGCACCGACCGGCCGGACAAGACGGAGAGCCCCTACACGGTCGATGCCGGCTGGGTGCAGGTGGAGATGGACCTCGTCTCCTACACGCGCGACCGCCACAACGCGGAGCGCGCGTACCGGGTCACGGAGAGCTGGTCCTTCGCCGCGACGAATTTCAAACTCGGCCTCACGCCGCGCCTCGACCTGCAGATCATCGCCGAGCCCCATGTGACCGTGCGCACGATCGAGCCGGGCCGGCGCTCGCGTGCCGACGGCTTCGGTGACCTGACCATCCGCACGAAGTGGAACCTTTCGGGAAACGATGGCGGGCCGACCGCGCTGGCGCTGATGCCTTTTGTCAAAGTGCCGACGAACCAGGACGGCCTCGGCAACCGCGCCGTCGAGGGCGGCCTGATCATCCCGCTCGCGGTCGAACTGCCCGCCGGCTGGAGCCTTGGGCTGATGACCGAGGTGGATGCGATCGAGGACGGCGACGGCGGCGGGCACCACGCCGAGTGGATCAATACGATCACCTTCAGTCGCGGCCTCACGGAGCGGCTCGGCGCTTACGTGGAGTTCTTCAGCGCTGTCAGCTCGGAGCGCGGTGCGCCGTGGGTCGGCACGTTGGACGCGGGCCTGACCTTCGCCGTCACGCCGAACGTGCAGCTCGATTGCGGCGTCAATTTCGGCCTCACTCGCTCCGCGGACGACCTCAATCCCTTCGTCGGCATCACCTGGCGCTTCTGATGTTTCCCCACCTCACCTCCATGCTACGTATCGCCATTCTCCTCGCCACTCTCGCCGCCGCCCTGCCCGCCAGCGCCGCGCCGAAGCGTGTCGTCACCACTTTCACCATCATCGCCGAGATGGCGCAGAACGTGGCCGGCGACAAAGCAATCGTCGAATCCATCACCAAGCCCGGCGCGGAAATCCACGGCTACGAACCGACGCCCGGCGACATCGTGAAGGCGCAGAAAGCCGACCTCATCCTGTGGAACGGACTGAACCTCGAACGCTGGTTCGAGAAGTTCTTCCGAAACATCCGCAACGTCCCCAGCGCAGTGCTGACCGACGGGATCGAGCCCATCGGCATCGACGAAGGCGCGTATGCCGGCAAGCCGAACCCGCACGCGTGGATGTCGCTGCAAAACGCTGCGATCTACGTGGAGAACATCCGCAAGGCGCTTGTGAAACTCGACCCGGCGAACGAGGCCGCCTACACCGCAAACGCCGCGGCCTACACCGCGAAGTTCCAGGCGATCGAGACGCGTGTCCGCACGAAGCTGGAGCGCGTGCCCGAGGCCCAGCGGTGGCTCGTCACGAGCGAGGGCGCGTTTCCCTACCTCGCGCGGAGTCTCGGGCTGAAAGAGCTTTTCCTTTGGGCCGTCAACGCCGACCAGCAGGGCACGCCGCAGCAGGTGCAGAAGGTCATTGACGGCGTGCGCGCCAACCGCATTCCCGTCGTCTTCAGCGAGAGCACCGTGAGCGACAAACCCGCCCGCCAGATCGCAAAGGAAACCGGCGTCCGCTACGGCGGCGTGCTCTATGTCGATTCGCTGAGCGACGCGAAGGGCCCCGTCCCCACCTATCTGCGGATGCTCGAGTACGACGTGGATGCCGTCGTGAAAGGCCTCCTCGGCGAATGAGCGAAGCCCCCATCCATCTCGACGTCCGCGACGTCACGGTCACGTATCCGAACGGCAACGTCGCCCTGCGCGATGCCAGCTTCCGGCTCGACGGCGGCACGATCTGCGCGCTTGTCGGCGTCAATGGCAGCGGCAAATCCACGCTCTTCAAGGCGATCATGGGTTTCGTCCGGCCAAGCAAAGGCAGCGTGAGCCTCGCTGGCTCGAGCGTGAGCGCTGCGCAGAAGCGCAACCTCGTCGCCTACGTCCCGCAGAGCGAGGAGGTGGACTGGAGCTTCCCCGTGAGCGTCTGGGACGTGGTGATGATGGGCCGCTACGGCTACATGAATTTCCTCCGCATCCCGCGCGCCGAGGACAGGCGCATCGTCGAGGAAAGCCTCGAGCGCGTCGGCATGATCGACTTCCGCGACCGCCAGATCGGCGAGCTGAGCGGCGGGCAAAAGAAGCGCGTCTTCCTCGCCCGCGCGCTCGCCCAGCGCGGCCTCATCATCCTGCTCGATGAGCCTTTCACCGGCGTGGATGTGAAAACAGAGACAACCATCATCGAGCTGCTCCGCCAGCTCCGCGCCGACGGCCACCTCATGCTCGTCTCCACGCACAATCTCGGCTCCGTCCCTGAGTTCTGCGACCAGGTGGTGCTCGTGAACCGCACCGTCCTCGCCTGCGGCCCGACGCTCGAAGTCTTCACCGAACAGAATCTCTCGCTCGCGTTCGGCGGCGTGCTGCGCCACTTCCGCTTCGACGAATCGACCGTGCAAAAACACGACGGCCGCACCGTCACGCTGCTCACCGACGACGAGCGCCCGCTGGTCTTCGGCAAGGGCGGCCACGTCGAGTTCAGCCACCGCGAAGGCCGCGAGGAAATCGTGAAACAGCGCGCCGAGGAGCCGGACGACGAATGATCGAGACGCTCCTCACGCCGCTCCACTACCAGTACATGGTCAAGGCCATCCTCGTGAGCGGCCTCATCGGCGCGGTGTGCGCGTTTCTTTCGTGCTTCATCACGCTCAAGGGCTGGTCGCTCATGGGCGACGCCCTCTCGCACGCCGTCGTCCCCGGCGTCGCCGTGGCCTACCTCGCCGGCATGCCTTTCGCCGTCGGTGCCTTTCTCACCGGCCTGCTCGCCGCGGTCGGCATGGGCTTTGTGAAAAGGAAGACGCGGCTCCGCGAGGACGCCGTCATCGGAGTCGTGTTCACCAGCTTCTTCGCGCTCGGCCTGCTGCTCATTTCGATGAACCCAACTGGCGTTGATCTGCGGACCATCATCTTTGGAAACATCCTCGGCATCGCCGACCCCGACATTCTCCAGATCGTCATCATCTCGTCGGTCACGCTGCTCGTCCTCGGTTTGAAATGGCGCGACCTGCTCCTGTTCTGCTTCGACCCGCAGCAGGCCCGCGCGCTCGGCCTCAATGTCACTGCGCTCCATTTCACCCTGCTCACGCTGCTCGCCGCCACCGCCGTCGCCGCGCTCCAGACCGTCGGCGCGTGCCTCGTGGTCGCCATGCTCGTCACGCCCGGCGCGACCGCCTACCTGCTCACCGACCGCTT
>JAYTML010000332.1:0-3810 GCA_043728655.1 Chthoniobacter sp.
GTGAGTTCGCCGTTTTCGACGCTCACTTCGAGGCCCTCCTTGGCGACGCCGGGCATCTCGGCCTCAAGCAGGTAGGCGTCTTTGGTTTCGAGGATATTCGCCAGCGGCGTGAGGTAGTTGACGCGGTTCGCGCCATTGCCAGGGGCCGTGGTCTTCATTTCGGTTGGAGTGGTGGTGGTCATAGATTTGAAAGGTTTGGGAGTGGTTATCCGGCGGGCGCTCAGCACCCGCCGGCTTGTTTTGGTGGTTTAGGAAACGCTGACGGCGATCTGCTTCGGCTTCGCTTCCTCGGCTTTCGGCAGGTTGATCGTGAGGACGCCGTCTTTGTAGGACGCCTTCACTTTCCCGCCATCGACCGCCGCGGGCAGCGTGATGCTGCGCTGGAATTTTCCGAAGTAACGCTCGCTGCGGAAGGTCTCACCCTCCTTGCGCTCGTGTTCCATCTTGCGTTCGCCGGAGACCGTCAGGACACCCTCATGGAGCGCGATGCCGATCTCTTCTTTCTTCATGCCGGGGAGCTCGACCTGGACGAGGAAGTTGTCCTTGTCGTCATGCACGTCGAGCGTCGGCGACCAGCCGCTGAAGAGGCCGCTGTCACGGCTCGGCCACGAGAAGTCGAACAGGGCGTTCATTTCGTCGCGAAGCGTGGAGAGGCGGTCAGACGACTGCCATGTGGAGGTTTCAGGGAATTGATAACGGATAAGGCTCATAGTCTTGGAATGGTTGAATGGTTTCGTTGACTCCATCTATTCAAGCTTGCCGGATACCAGCCGTCCTTGGGTGGTCGTAAAACTCCAGCAAGTCACTGTGCTACAGCTATTTGTGGTGTTTTAGCGCCGCTGTCTCTGGCGGGTGAAACGCGACGGTGTGACGCTATACGCGCGGCGGGTTCGTCGTCGCGTGTGAGTCGCTGTGACTCGCCTTTATCCGAACATGTCCATCGCCTGATGGAGGTAGTTTTGATACCACGTCACGATCCCGAAGCCGATGTAGCCGAGGATCGCGATGTAGAGGAGCCGCGGCAGCCACTCGGCCAGCGTTTCGATCCGGGCCAGGCCCTCCGCCTGATATTCCGAGGCGAGCCGCAGGAGTTCCTGGTCGATCTCGCCGGTCTGCTCGCCGATGCAAAAGCTGCGGATCATCGGCTCGGGAAACGCGCCGCTCGCCGCCAGCGCTCCGCCCACTTGCGCCCCGGCGCGCACTTCGGGGATCGTGCGCTCGACGGCCGCGCGGATGACCCCGCTGCGGCTCGCCCGCTGCGCCGCCTGCAGGGCGTCGATGACATTGATCCCCGCGTCGAGCTGCATCTCGTACGTCGCGCAAAAGCGGGACGTGGAAAGAGCGCGCCGGATCTTCCCCACCAGCGGCAGCGTCCGCAGCAGCGAATCGAGCGCAGCGCTCGCCGAGCCCGCGTCGCGCAGCAGCGGCACGGTCAGCGCGATGACCAGCACGACGCCGTAGATCAGCGCGAGAAAGCCGACGGTTTCCCTGAGATACGCGGCCAGTCCGCCGCCGAAGACCAGCGTCTGCAGCCGGATCACAAACACGCCGAAATGCAGCATGAACACCGGATACGCGCACCTTTTCAAGATGCCCCGCCGGGCCGCCTCCAGCGCGCCGAAATACTCCGAAAGCTGCGTCAGCCCTTTCTCCAGCTTGCCGGCGCGCTCGACAGCCGCGATCACGCCCAGCTCCATCTCACCCACCGACGGACGCTGGCGGGCAAAGGATTCCGCGACCGTCTGCCCGCTGCCCACGCCGTCTTTCAGACTGCGGATGACGCGCCGCATCCGGCCGCTCGTCGTCCGCGAGAGATTCTCCAGCGCGCTGGGAAAGGGCACGCCCGAGCGCACGAGCTGCGCGAGGCTGTGGTAGAGGCTTTGCTTCTCGCGGAGGCTGAGGGACACGGCGCGAAGTTCCGGGTTCAAACTTCTGCGCGCAAGGCATAAACCAAGGGGATGCAGGACGAAAAACACATGCGAGCGGCGCTGCGAGAGGCCGCGCGCGGCGTCGGCCACACGAGTCCGAATCCCGCCGTCGGCGCCGTCATCGTGCGCGGCGGGCGCATCGTGGCGCGCGGTTTTCACCGGCGCGCGGGGTTGCCGCATGCGGAGATCGAGGCGCTCGGGGCTTTGAAAAAGCCGGCCCTCGCGCGCGGGGCCACGCTCTTCGTGACGCTGGAGCCGTGCTCCACGCACGGGCGCACGCCGCCGTGCGTCGAGGCGATCGTCCGCGCGGGATTCGCGCGAGTGGTGATCGGGACGACGGATCCGAATCCCGCGCACGCCGGGCGCGGGGTCCGGCTGCTGCGCGCGGCGGGGATCGCGGTGACGGAGGGCGTTTTGGAAAGCGAATGCCGCGAGCTGAACGCGGCCTTTAACAAATGGATCGTGACTCGGCTGCCGCTGGTCATCGCCAAGTGCGGCATGTCGCTCGACGGGCGCATCGCGCGTCCGCCCGGCGAAGGCCAGTGGCTCACAAGCGCCGCCTCCCGCGCGGATGCGATGCGCCTGCGTGCCCAGGTGGATGCCATCCTCATCGGCGCACGCACGCTCCGCGCGGACAATCCGCGCCTGACCGTCCGCGGCATCCCCGGAGCGCGGCAGCCGTGGCGCGTCGTCCTCGCGCGCGACAGCGCGCTGCCAAAGGACGCGCATGTTTTCACCGACGAACATCGTGACCGCACGCTGGTCTTCCGCGGCAAGACGCTCGGCGCCGTCTTGCGCGAGCTCGGGCGCCGCGACATCACCAGCGTTCTATTGGAAGGCGGCGGCCGCGTGCTCGGCGAGGCGTTCGGCCGGCGGCTCGTGGATCGCGTGCAATTCTACGTCGCGCCGCTCCTTTGCGCGGGGCCGGTGCCGGCCGTCGGCGGGCGCGGAGTCGGTGCGAGCGCGGATGCGCCGCTGCTCCGCAACCCGCGCTACCACAGGATCGGCGGCGATCTGAGGCTCACGGCGGAGGTCGTGTATCCCGCCAAAAATAAGCCGTCATCCTGAGCGGAGTCACGGGAGTCTGCGACCGGGATGTAGCGAAGGATCGCTGACTCTCCGCGGGCGGAGGCGGTCTGGTTGGATTCCGCGCGGCGTCACTCCCGCCGCCTCCGCCCGCACTACTTTCAGCGATTCTTCACTGCGCGCCGCCCCACCTTCGCCCGCGCGGCGCTCCGTTCAGAATGACGTCAGGATTTTTAAAGCGGCGGACGCGCCTTCGGCGGCGTGATGTGCGGCTCGCGGAGGTAGATGGGTTCGAGGTCGCCGGTGGCGGTGATGCCGCGGGCGGCGTCAGCCAGGCGCGCGATCCGCGCGGCGGAGGGCAGCGCGATCAGCGCGGCGGGAAATCCTGCGAGCGCGACGGTGGTGAAAACCGGCAGCGCGGGGTGCGCGCCGAGGCGTTCGCGCAGCTCGGCCTCGGTCGCGAGGAGCGGGCCTTCCGTGCAGACGCCGTCCGCGACGCGGGTGAAATAAAACGTCTCCCGGCGGGCGTCGCCGATGGCGATGTAGTCCGCCGCGTCCGTCTCCAGCGCGGCGACGGAGGGGATGCCGACAAGCTCCGCGCCGATGCCCAGCTCGAGCCCGATCGCTGTGGCGATGGCGATGCGCACGCCGGCGTACGATCCCGGCCCGAGGCCGATCACGACTTGATCCACGCGCGGCGCGAGCGCGACCGCGCGCTCCAGCACGGCGAAGAGCGTGGAGCTGTGGCTGCGGTCGGCGACGAAGGTTTCGTCGAGCCGCATCTCGCCGCCGGTGAGCAGCGCGACGCTGCCGTGGTCGGTGGAGGTGTCGATGGCGAGGATCGTCATGGCTCGGG
>JAYTML010000333.1:0-9436 GCA_043728655.1 Chthoniobacter sp.
CGCAGCGGCTCGGCGGTCACCGCGGAGCTGGGCACCATGAAGGTCTCCGAGGAGATCGAGGCGCTGGAGGTCATGGCGATCAACCCCGTCCGCTTCCTCGTCGTCCCGCGCTTCCTCGCCATGCTCGTCATGCTCCCGGTGCTCACGGTCTTCGGCGATTACGTCGGCATGGTCGGCGGCTGGTCGATCTGCCACTTCGCCCTCGATTTTGAAACGGCGGCCTACATTCACCGCTCGGTCACGCGCGCTGAGACGTGGGATTTTTACTCCGGCCTGTTCAAGAGCGTCGTCTTCGCGTGGCTCATCATCACCATCGCCTGCCACATGGGACTGCGCGTGGAGGGCGGCGCGGAGGGCGTGGGCCAGGCCACCACCGGCTCAGTCGTCTGGTCGCTGCTCATCGTCCTGATCGCCAATGCCATTCTCACGGCGCTTTTCTTTTTCACATGACCGCTCCCGCCGACTCCACCCCGGTGATCGAAGTCACCGATCTCGTCCGCCATTTCCACGGACGAAAGGTGCTCGATGGCATCTCCTTCAAGGTGATGAAAGGCGACACGATGATCATCATGGGCGGCTCCGGCTGCGGGAAGTCCACGCTGCTCCGCCACGTCATCGGCTCGATGAAGCCGACCAGCGGCTCGATCAAACTCTTCGGCGAGGAGATCACCGCGATGGACGAGCGGCAGCTTGCGCGCGTCCGCCGCCGCTTCGGCATGCTCTTTCAAAGCGGCGCGCTGCTCCAGTCGCTGACCGTGGGCGAAAACGTGGCGCTCCCCATCGTCGAGCACGGGAAACTCGATCCGGCGATCGTCGATCTCATGGTGAAGATGAAGCTGGAGATGGTGGGCCTCACCGGCTTTGAGCACCTGAAGCCCGCCGAGATCAGCGGCGGCATGAAAAAGCGCGTGGGCCTCGCGCGCGCGCTGGCGCTCGATCCCGAGCTGCTTTTCAGCGACGAGCCGACCGCCGGCCTCGACCCGATCATGGTCAGCGTCGTCGATATTCTGACAAAGGAGATGACGCGCAAACTGGGCGTCACCGCCGTCGTCGTGACCCACGACATGACCAGCGCCTTTCGCATCGGCACGCGCATGATCATGCTCGGCACCGGGCCGAATCAGGGGAAGATCATCGCCACCGGCACGCCCGATGAAATCCGCGCCGACCCGAATGGCGAGGTGCAGCAGTTCATCAATGGCGAGCCCGACGGCCCGGTGCCGTTCAAGCTCTCCAAAGACGACTACGTCACCCGGCTGCTCGGCCGTCCGCGCACCAAGCACAACGCGTTCACATGAAAAAGAACCTCACGGACTTCCTCATCGCCTTCGTGGTCATCGCATTCAGCCTCGTGCTCCTCGCCGCGCTCGCCTTTGCGCTCGCCGGCTGGCCGCGGGGAAAACGCGGACGCACCGTCGAGATCGACTTTGCCGACGTGACGGGCGTCCACCTGCACTCGGAGGTTCGCTATGCCGGTGCGCCGGCGGGCAGCATTACCGCCATCCGCCTCCTCACTCTCGATGAGCGCGCGGCGGGGCGGAGCGAGGAGCAAAAGAGAAACGCCGTCCGCGTCACCGCCACGCTCCGTGACGACATGCCTCCGCTTCCCTCCGACGCCCGCGTCTCGATCGCCTCCGACACCCTGCTGAGTGACAAATTCGTCGCCCTCGCCGCCGGCACACCGGGCGGCCCGCAGCTCGCAGACGGCGCCGTGCTCCAGGGCCACGGCTCCACCGGGCTGGATGCGCTCATCGCCTCGATCGGCCCGATCCTCAAGACCGCCGAGGAAGCCCTGCAAGGCGTGGCGCCGCTCTTGAGCAAGACGAACGACGCCATCGACACCTTCAAGGACGGCATTGGCGACGCGCTTCCGAAAGTCTCGAAGCTCATCGAGGGATTGAAGGCCACGTCCGACTCCGCGGATCAGGCGCTGAAGCGGCTCGACAAGCTCATCGCCGAGGCCGACGGCCCGATCAAAGACGACCTGCTCGCCCTGAAAAAACTGCTCGTCCAGACCGAGCAAACCATCGGCACCGCCAACCAGCTCATCACCCGCACCGACCGCAATCTCGGTGCGCGGATGGAGGAGCTGAGCGTCGTTTTGGAAAACCTCAAAGTCGTCTCCACGCACGCCAAGGCGCTCACGCAGGCGCTCGGCGAAAGGCCCAGCCGCATCATCTTCAGCGGCAAGCCCAAGACGCTCACCTCCGAGGAGGAGATCCTGAAAAGCAAGAAGCCGCTCCCGGCGGTGAAGAGCCCGTAGTCCCTGAGGGGGCCTCTGCCCGGTTTTACGGTGAATCCGAGATCCCTCTACGAAGTCCGCGCGAGTGCGGTTATACTGGTTCCCAGATGAGCCTCCCCCGCTTCCTCTACGCCTGCTTCGCCGCCGTTCCACTCGCGCTTTCCGCGGCCGACGTCCGCCCCGTCGCAGCGTGGGATTTTGAAAGGGCGCCCTCGGACGCTGTCGTGCAGGGCGCGGTGGCATTCGACGCCGCCGGGCCGCGTCCTCTTCTCTTCCGGGATTTCGCGGCGACGAACCTCGCGGCGTCCTTCTCCGGAAAGGGCGGCTCGCTCCGCGTGAAGGATCCGGGCGCGAAGAGCGCGTTCGACTTTGATCTCGGCGACACGATCACCATCGAGGCGTGGGTGCAGTGCGCGGCGCTCGCCGACGGGCAGCAGACCTACATCATCGGCAAAGGGCGCACGCAAAACCCCGGTGTGGCGGCGCACAATCAGAACTGGGCGCTGCGCGTGCGCGGGCAGGGCGGGCTGGCGTGCGCGAGTTTCCTTTTCCGCGATGCGCGCAACCGGCCCGACTCCGGCGACGCGGACTGGCATCGCTGGACCTCGACGGCGGGTTTCGCGCCGGGCGCGGAGTGGCATCACATCGCGGTGAGTTACACTTTTGGGAAAGGCGGGAGCGCGCGCGGCTGGCTGGACGGCCAGCCGGTCGAGGGCGCGTGGGACATGGGCGGGCAGACGGATCTCGGCCCGGTGGTGGATGACGATGAGGTGTGGATCGGCTCCTCGATGGGTGGCGCGCCGAACTCCAGCTTTCACGGCGCGCTCGACGGCATCGCGCTCTACCGGGCGGAGTTCACCGACGCGCAGATCGCCGCGCGTTTTCAACGCACGGGCCTCGCGCAGGATTTGAAGATCGCGGCGAAGGTGCCGGTGGAAAAGAAGGCGCCCGCCGAGGCTGCGGACGCCGTCCCACCGCCCGTGATCGCTGCGGCGGAGCTGCCGCGCGGCGCGGTGCGGGTCGGGGTTTTCGAGCACGCCGGGCAGACGTCGCGCGAGTTTGGCGAAACGGCCGGCGGCAATGACAGCGGCCCTGCGAAGGACGACGGCGGCGAGGACGCATCGTGGGCCACGCCGCCCTCCACGAAGACCGATGAATTCACCGAACCGGCGTTCGCCTTTTCCGCGCTGACGACGAAGTACAATGAGCGTGGCGTGAAGGTGGACCGCTCGCGCCCCTTCCTCGTCCGCGCGGCGGGCGTGATCGCGCTGCCGCCCGGCGAATACCGGCTGCTGCTGCGCTCGCTCACCGGCGCGCGGCTCGCGCTCGACGGCCAGCAGCTCGCGCTGACGCCGCATCTCAAGCGCAAGAGCGGCGATGCCGAGGCCGTGCCCGATCAGTCAAAGGCGCAGCTCGTGCCCGGCGTTCGCCTGCTTCCGCCCGGCCACAAGGAGGCGCTCGCGACGCTGCGCGCGGACGGCCAGCCGCATGTGCTCACGCTGGAGGCATTCGTCGGCGGAAAGACCATCCGTCCGGAACTGGGCGAACTGTCGGTCAGCGTTTCAAAGGACGGTGGACCGTTCGTGCTGCTCGCACTGGATGGCACGACCGCGCCCGCTTTCGACGACGCCGGCTGGAATGCCTTCGCTGCCACGCAGCATGAGCGCATCGCCGGACTCAATGCCGCGCGCCGCCGCAATCCAGCCGAGGACGCCTATTGGAAAATGCGCCACGACCTCGCGAGCCAGCACGCGCCCCAAATCGAGAATCAAAAATCGAGAATCGAGAATTCCATCGACGCCTTCATCGACGCGAAACTCGCCGCCGCCAAGGTCGCGCCGGCACCGGTCACGGACGACGCCGCGTTCCTCCGCCGCGTGACGCTCGATGTCATCGGCCTGCTCCCGACCGCGGACGAGGTCATCGCCTTTCTCGCCGACACGCGGCCCGGCAAACGTGCGCGGGCCATCGACCGCCTGCTCGCCGATGTGCGCTGGGCGGATCGCTGGGTGCCGTACTGGCAGGACGTGCTCGCCGAAAATCCCTCGATGCTCAAAGGCACGCTGAACAACACCGGCCCCTTCCGCGTGTGGCTCTACGAGGCGCTGCGCGACAACCTGCCGATGGACCGCTTCGCCACCGGGCTGCTGACGATGGAAGGCAGCGCGCAGGATGGCGGTCCGGCGGGCTTCGGCGTGGCCACGCAGAACGATCTGCCGATGGCGGCGAAGGCGCAGATCGTTTCCTCCGCATTCCTCGCGATGGAGATGAAATGCGCGCGCTGCCACGACGCGCCGAATCATCCTTACGATCAGGCCGATCTTTTCAGCCTTGCCGCGATGCTCCAGCGCAGCCCGGTGAAAGTGCCCGGCTCCTCGCTCACGCAGGGTCTTTCCAAAAACTCGCACGTCACTGTCTCGCTCAAGGCGGGCCAGAAGATCGAGCCGCACTGGCCGATCGCGGCGCTGGGCGCGGACCCGCTGCCCGGCGTGATCCGCCGGCCTGGCGACACGCGTGAGGCGCTCGCCGCCACAATCACGGATCCGCGCCGCGACCGCTTCGCGCAGGTGCTGGTGAACCGGCTGTGGAAGGAGTGGATGGGCTTCGGGATCATCGATCCGGTGGACGACTGGGAGGAGGCGCGGCCCGCGAATCCCGAACTGCTGGCGTGGCTCGCGCGGGAGCTGATCACGCACGGCTACGACCTGAAGCACGTCGCGCGGCTGATCCTGACCTCGCAGTGCTACCAGCGCACGCCGACCGCCGCCGCATCGCGCGTGGTGAAAAGCGCAGACCGGCTTTTCGAGGCGCCCGCGCGCCGGCGGATGAACGCCGAGCAGCTCGTCGATTCGCTTTTCGCCGCGGCTGGAAAAGGCATCGACTCCGAGCCGCTGACGCAGGACCCGGAGTGCCGGCAGTCGGCGGCGGATCACGGCAATCTCGGCGTGCCCCGCCGCGCGTGGGAATTCGCCGGGCTGAGCAATGAGCGGGACCGGCCGGCGCTGGCGAAGCCTCGCGCGATGGTCGTGGCGGATGTGCTCGCGACATTCGGCTGGCGCGAGTCGCGCGCCGAGCCGCGCAGCACGCGGGATCAGGATGCGAACGTCCTCCAGCCCGCGCTGCTGGCGAACGGCACCTTTGGCTCGCGCCTCACGCGCCTGAGCGAGGACAGCGCTTTCACCGCGCTCGCCCTCCGCGAGCAGCCGCTGCCCGCGCTGGTCTCGGAGCTTTTCCTCCGCCTGCTCTCGCGCCCGCCGACGCCGGACGAATCCACCTCTTTCCAAAAGCTCCTCGAACCCGGATACGCCGCGCGGCTCACCGGCGCCGCGCCGCAGCCGCCGCCGCCGCGCAACCCGATGGCCGTGTCGTGGGCGAACCATCTCAACCCCGACGCCTCGCGCGTGGTCATGGAGATCGAGCAGCAGGTGAAGGCCGGCGACGCGCCGACCGCCCGCCTGCAAGCGCCATGGCGCGAGCGCATGGAGGACGCGCTCTGGGCGCTCATGCTCACCCCTGAATTCATCCACCTGCCATGAACTCCGAACTCAACCGCCGCGACTTTCTCACCCGCGCCGCGTTCACCGCGGGCGCGCTCAGCATCCCCGGCCTCGGCCGCGCCGAGGATGCGAAACCCGCCGGTCCGCTCGGAAAGGCCGAGCACTGCATCTTTGTCTGGCTCGGCGGCGGCATGGCGCAGATGGACACCTTTGACGCGAAGACGACGCGCGGCGACGGCAAGAAGCAGGCGGGCAGCTACTACGCGCCGATCGACACCGCGATCCCCGGCGCGCAGGTCTGCGAGCATCTGCCGCGCGTGGCGAAAATGTATGACCGCTTCGTGCCGGTGCGGACGCTGAACCACACCGTCATCGACGAGCACGCCGCGGCCGTGAACCGCATGCACACAGGCCGCCCGGTCAGCGGCAGCGTGGTGTATCCGTCCATCGGCTCCATCGTCGCGCACGAGCGAAAGGCCGCCGCCGACGGGGTGCCGCCATACGTGGTCATCGGCTACCCGAGCGCCACGCGCGGTCCCGGCTTCCTCGGGCCGAAGGCCGGCTACGTCTATCTCACCGACACCGCGAGTGGCCCTGCCGGGCTGTCGCGACCCGCGGAGATCACGCCGGAGCGCGAGGCCCGCCGTGAGGGGCTGCTCGCGGGATTGCGCGACGGCTTTGTGAAACGGAATCCGGACGACCGCATGGTGCGCGACTATGACGACGCGATCGGCGAGGGCTTCAAGCTGCAGCGCGGCGATTTCATGCGCGCCTTCCAGCTCGGCGAGGAGCCGGAAAGTGTGCGCGCAGAGTTTGGCGACGAATTCGGCCAGCGCTGCCTGCTCGGGCGGCGGCTGATCCAGCGCGGGGTGCGGTTTGTCGAGGTGGGGTTCAATCTGAACTTCGTCAACGGCGCGGGCTGGGACACGCACAACGCCGCGCAGAAGCAGCAGCACGAGCTCATCCAGAGGCTCGACCACGGGCTCGCGGTGCTCATCAGCGATTTGGAAAGGCAGCGCCTGCTCGAGAGAACGCTTGTGGTCGTCGCGACAGAGTTTGGCCGTCCCGCGACATTCGACGGCGGCGGCGGGCGCGGGCACTACGGGAAAAGTTTCAGCGGCGTGCTCGCGGGCGGCGGCCTGCGCACCGGACAGGTCGTCGGACATACCGATGAGCTGGCGATGAACATCGTGGACGAGCCGGTGGGCGTGCCGGATTTCTTCGCGACGATCTTCGCGGCGATGGGGATCAACCCGTCGAAAAACCTGATGGCCGGCGAGCGGCCCGTGCCGATCACCGACGGCGGGAAGGCGATTGCGAAGCTCTTCGCGTAGCGCGCTCCCGATCGCTGTCATCCCGAGCGGAATGTAACGGAGTCGAGGGACCTCGGCGGTTCGTTTCGACGGAATACGTAATTGGACCGCCGAGATCCCTCGGCTGCGTTCCGTCCCACCTTCGCCCGCACGGAACTCCGCTCGGGATGACACGCACTTTCGATTACTCGAAATACGTGTCGTCGTGCGCGTAGGGCGGGGCGCAGCAGCAGAGGAAGCGGAGCGTTTCACGAGCGGTGATGGTGTGCCATGCGCCCGCCGGGATGAGGATCGCATCGCCGGGGCCGATGTCGCGAGTTTCGCCGCCGATCTCCATTTTGCCCGCGCCTTCGAGGATGAAGTAAAATTCCTCCGCGAGCCGGTGGTAATGCCGCTGCGTGGCCGAGCCCGCGGGCACGCACGCTTCGGCGAGCGACTGGTTTTCGACCGGGGCATTCGTGCGGTCGAGGATGCTGCGGATGGTCGAGCCGTCCTTGGTCGTGAAGGGTGTCTGGTCTGCGAGATGGAGCACGGTCATGGGGGAAAGTGACAGGTGGCACGTGAGCGGTGACAAGTGGAAACCCGGTGGCGGCGCGACTTGCCTCTTGCCACCTTCCAGCCGCCGCCGTCCACTCCGCGCATGAATTTTTTCCACGGCTGCACGGCTCTCATCACAGGCGCGTCATCGGGTCTCGGCGAGGAGTTTGCCCGCCAGCTCGCGCCTCACGCCCGCTCGCTGATCCTCGTGGCCCGGAGGAGCGAGCGGCTGGAGGCGCTTCGTGTGGAACTCGACCGCCCCGGCCTCACGATCCACTGCCACACGGCCGATCTCGCGGACGAGGTGCAGATTGAGGCGCTGCTTGCGGCGCTGGCGGCGAGCGGGGAGCGGGTGTCGCTTTTGATCAACAACGCGGGCCTGGGTGACCACGGTTTTTTTGAGGAAAGCGACTGGTCGCGTGTGCGCGCGATGCTCGATGTGAACATCACCGCACTGACCCGGCTGACGCATGCGCTGCTGCCCGATCTTGTGCGCGCCGGCCGCGGGGCGATCCTGAATGTGAGCAGCATTGCCGGTCTCCTGCCGTTGCCGAAGATGGCGGTGTATGCGGCGACAAAGGCGTATGTGACGAGCTTTTCGGAAGCGCTCCGGGCGGAGTTGCGCGACACCGGCGTATCCGTCACCGCGCTCTGCCCCGGACCGGCGAACACGGAGTTTTTCACCGGCGCGGAGCGCGCCGACTCGCGCGACGCGATGCCTGCGCCGGAGATTTTCAAAGTGCCGGTCGCGGCAGTGGTCGGCGCGGGCCTTTCGGCGGTCGAGCGCGACCGGGCGCGGGTGATTCCCGGCTGGTTCGTGTGCGTGGTGATGACCGTCGCGTCGCTCGTGCCGATCTTCGTGCTGCGGCTCTTCCTGACGCAGCGCAGGGCAAGGGACCGCTGAGCGCGGGTGGCTGCTGGGCCTTCTCAAAATTTCCCAGTGACGCGGGGGTTGAGTTTATCCGCGTGCTCTGAGAGAAACTCGTCGCATGCATGAAGGAAGCATCTCCATCCGGCTCCCGGCTGACGTCCGGGAAATCGCGCGGCTCGGCGAAATGGTACGGCGGTTTGGCGAACTGCACGGGATTCCTGCACCCGCGCTTTTCGCGGTGAGTCTGGCGCTCGATGAGGTGGTAACGAACGTGGTGCTCTACGGTTTTGACACGGCGGCTGGGCAGGAGGTGGCGGTGCGGGTCGGGAGGGTGGGGGACGAATTGCAGGGCGAAGTCGTCGATGGCGGGCGGGAATTTAATCCGCTGACGGTGCTGGCACCCGATCTGGCGGCTGCGCTCGGTGAGCGGGAATTGGGCGGGCTCGGCATCCATCTCGCCCGGAGCCTGATGGATCGCGTGGATTACCGGCGGGAGAACTCGAAAAATGTGCTCACGATGGGGAAGCGAATCCACTAGGGTCGCGTGCTGCCGGCTGAACCTGGAGTTTTCATGCAGATCAAAGAAGAAAAAGAAGGAGACGCAGTCGTCCTGACTGTGAGCGAGCATCTCGACTCGGCGACGGCGTCGGTCTTTGAGTCGCGTCTGCTCGGGCTGGTGGATCGCGGGGAGCGGCGGATCGTGGTGGACTGCGGGGCGCTCGACTACGTGAGCAGCGCCGGGCTGAAGGTTTTCCTGCTCGCGGCAAAGCGGCTGGAACCGCTCGGCGGCAGGCTCGTGCTGTGCACGCTCGCGCCGAGTGTCCTGATGATTTTTGAGATGATCGGCTTCACGCGGATCATGAAGATCATGGCCTCGCGGGAGGACGCGCTGCGGGTGCTGCGTGATGACGGGTCAGCGGCCTGATTCCGCATGAGGCGAAGGATCGCGCCCACGTTTTCGCGGAGGGCGGGCGTG
>JAYTML010000334.1:0-5756 GCA_043728655.1 Chthoniobacter sp.
CGCCAGGTCGTGCCGAATCTCAGCGAAATCCCCGTCGCCACGCGCCGCAATGGCGTCCTCAAAGGCGGCTACATCGCGATCAAGGAAACCGGCGCGTTGACGACCATCCTCCTCAGCGCCGGCAGCGAACTCCAGCACGCCGTCGCCGCCGCGAAGCAGCTCGGCGCAGGCGTCCGCGTCGTCAGCATTCCCAGCTTCCACCGCTTTGACGCGCAGCCGCAGAACTACCGCGACGAAGTCCTGCCACCCGCCTGCCGCCAGCGCGTCGCCATCGAGGCCGGCGTCACCGCCCTCTGGTGGAAATACGTGGGGCTCGACGGCAAAGTCATCGGCATCGACCGCTTCGGCCTCAGCGCGCCGGGAAACAAGGTCATGGAAATCCTCGGCATCACCGCCCAGGCCGTCGTGGATGCCGCGAAGTCGCTGGCGTAATCCGCCCGTCCATCCTTCCGCAAGAAAGGCCGCACCCGATTCCGGGCGCGGCCTTTCCGCTTTCCAAAACGCACCTTGCCGGGTTGCGCGGCACGCGATTTCATCGCGGGCATGCTGCGCTTTCTCCCCGCTCTCCTCGCCTGCGCGCTGGCCTTCAGCGCGGCCGCCGCGCCGCCCGACCGGCCCTGGAATCATGACGTCATTTACTTCGCGCTGACCGACCGCTTTCTCGACGGCGATCCCGCGAACAACGTGCCGCCCGGCAGCGACCCGGCGCTCTACGACGCGGCGCAGCGAAACATCGACCGCTATCACGGCGGCGACCTGCGCGGACTCGAGATCGCGCTGGCCGCCGGCTATTTCCAGAAACTCGGGGTCACAGCACTTTGGATCACGCCGCCGGTGCGCAATGTGTGGAACTCCGCCTTCGATCTCGGCGGCGGGAAGACCGGCTACCACGGCTACTGGACGCAGGATTTTCTCGACATCGACCCTCACCTCACGAGCGCGAAAAGCCTCGATGGAAGGAAAACCTACCCCGACTCCCGCGACGGGCGCATGCAGCATTACCGCGACTTCGTGGCGCTCGCGCACGCGCGCGGCATCCAGGTCATCCAGGACGTGGTCTGCAATCACGCCGGCCCCGTTTTCTACTACGACACGAATGGCAACGGACTCGACGACGGCAAGCAGGAGTGGATTCCCGGCTACAAGCGCGACGGCTTCCACACCGGCGCGACTTGGGCAAACCGCCCGGCGTGGAATCAGCTCCGCACCGCGCCCGACGGGCCGCAGACCGTGCTGGGCAAAAGGATCGCGACGACCGGAGCGCTCGCGCAACTCGAAAGCTACGGACGCAAAGGCATGAGCGGCGGCTCGCTCGGCGCGAGCGATGGCGAGGAAATCATGTGCGACTTTTTCAGCCTGCGCGATTTCTGGACCGACCCGCGCGGCGAGCGCTTCGACGCGCTGGTGAGTGAGTTCGTGGAAATCTACGCCTTCTATCTCGAAACGGTCGGCGTGGACGGTCTGCGGATCGACACCGTGAAGCATGTGCATCGCGAGTTTTGGGACGCCTTCACCGAGCGGCTGCGGAAGCGACTCGGCCCGGAGAAAGCGCGCCGCATGCTGCTCTTCGGCGAGATTTACTCCGGCAATCCGCAGACCGCCGGGCGCTACACTTTCCGCGGGGACTACGCGGAGAACAAAGCGCCGTGCCTCGACAGCGTGCTGAATTTCCAATGCTGCGACGCCGTGCGCGACTACCTGCGGCACACGGACGGCGGCTTCCGCCCGGCAAAGGCGCTCGAGAAAATGCTGGGCGACACCGCGCCGGAGTCGCCATTTTTCAATCCCACGCCCGGCCTCGACGGACTGCCCGCGCGGCGCAAGCTCGTGAACTTCATGGAGAATCACGACGGCCTGAACCGCTTCCGCGTCGCCGGGATCGACGCGCGCCTGAACACGCTCGCCAACGCGCTCGTGCTCACGCTCGAAGGCATCCCGTGCCTCTACTACGGCACCGAGATCGCGCTCGAGGATCCCGACGGGCGGGTGGGCCGCGACGGCGAAACCGGACGCCGCACGCTCTGGCCGCGCGGGACGGGTGCCGCCGCGCTGATCGCCGCGGCGAATGGCTCCGCGCTCGCTCCTTTCACCCGCCTCCGCCGGGAGCTGCCCGCGCTGCGCGAGGGCGGCATCGCCACGCTCTGGGTGGATGGCGGGGCGAGCGAGGACGACGGCATTTTCGCATTCGCGCGCTACGTGGAAAAGGCGGGAGCGATCGACACCGCGCAGACCGTGATCGTGGTCTGCAATGCCAGTCCCGCGCGCGCCTCCGCCACGCGCGCGGCCGAGCACACGATGCCACTCACTGTCGGCGGGCGCGCGCTGCTCGCGGCCGGCCAGACGCTGCGCCTCGCAGACGCCGCGGCCTCGACACTGCCAGCCGAGGCGTCGCCCGCAGTCGTCTGGGAGGATGGCAAGCCGAAGGTCGTCATCACGGTCCCGGCGCTCGGCTGCAGGATTTACAAAGTGGTGAGCGCGCGATGAGCAAGGCCGTCATCGCGGGGTGCGGATTCGCGGGGCTCGCCACGGCACGGCTATTTGCGGACGCGGGCTGGGAAGTCGTCGGCATCACACACTCGGCAGACTCCGCCGCGCTGCTGGGCGCGGAAAGGTTCCCCGTCATCGCGTGCGACATCACCGACCGCGAGGCGCTTGCCGCTCGCTCGGAACTGCGCGGCGCGGACGCCGTCATCCACTGCGCCAGCTCCGGGCGCGGCGGCGTGGACCGGTACCGCGCCGTCTATCGCGACGGCGCGCGGGCGCTCGCGGAGGTGCTCGCGCCGGGGGTGCTCGTCTTCACGAGCAGCACATCGGTCTATGCGCAAACCGGCGGCGAATGGGTCACCGAGGAGAGCGCCGCCGAGCCGGATCGCGAGACGGGCCGGGTGCTGCGCGAGACGGAGGAACTGGTGCTGGCCGCGAGCGGAGTCGTCGCGCGGCTGGCCGGCATCTACGGCCCGGGCCGCTCGGTGCTGTTGCGAAAGTTTCTCGCCGACGAAGCCGTAATCGAGGGCGACGGCGCGAAGTGGATCAACCAGGTGCATCGCGACGACATCGCCTCCGCGCTCGTCCGCCTCGTGACGGCAAATGCGCGCGGCGTTTTCAACGTGAGCGACGACGAGCCGCTGACCCAGCGCGCCGTGTACGAATGGCTCGCCCTGCGCTTCCACCGCCCGCTCCCGCCCAGCGGCCCGATCGATCCAAACCGCAAGCGCGGCTGGAGCAGCAAGCGCGTGAGCAATGCGAAACTGCGCGCGCTCGGCTGGCAATCACGCTTCCCGTCCTTCTTCGCGGCGGTGGAAAACGATCCTTCAATCTGCGCTGGCGATCTCGCGCCGTAGCCGGGCGCATGCACCCGGGGCCCAGCCTTCTCCCGGCATCCGGCGCTCCAGCCAGGCCATCCGCACGGCAGTCAAACGCTCCCGCGCGACGCGAGCCCTATGAAAATCAACGTTTGACTTGCCTGGCACAGATGCTGAAAACACGCGCAGTTCCTTCCTCCCCCCTGAAGCCGCAACTCCAACCAATACACCATATGCGCACCACGCTTGCATCCTCCATCGCCCTCACGCTCGGCCTTTTCGCCCTCGCGACGCCGGGTACGAACCAAGCCGGCCAGCCCCTCTACGGGCCGACCGGAAAAGACGCGAAGGTAAACGTCGCCGGCCCACTCGACCCCGTGCCCGGCAGCCTCACGCTCGGCGGGGAGTTCGCCGATAATCTCACTGGCATCTACTTCGACTCGATCACGCCCTTCTGGCGGCCAGGGAATGCGGTCATTTTCCTCAACACGCGAAACAAGTACAACGACAGCCATCAGTACGAGTCCAGCTACGGCCTCGGCATGCGCTATCTCGTGCCGGATCGCGATGTCATTTTCGGCGTCAACGCCTACTACGACTCGATCGACAGCCAGTTCGACAACCAGTTCGACAACCTCGGTTTCGGCGCGGAAATCCTGACCCGCTGGGTCGATGCGCGCTTCAACTACTATCTCCCGACGAGCGACGACATCCTCGTCCACACCACGCGCCGCACGAACTCGAACCGCACCGTCACCGGCCCTGTGACGGTCGGCAATCAGATCCAGACCACCACCACCACGCGCACGCGGCGGCAGACCTTCCAGACGTTTGAGGCGGAGCTCGAAGGCTGGAACGCCGAGGTCGGCTTCCTCATCCCGGGCCTTGACCGCTACATGGAGACGCGCGTCTTCGGCGGCTACTACCACTACAACAATCCGTTCGCCGAGGACTACGAAGGCTTCAAGGCGCGGCTCGAAGCGCACTTCCTGCCCGGCGTCATCGGCAACGTGGAATGGTGGAACGACCGCTACCCAAACAGCGGCCACTGGACCGCCGACGTCCGCGTCTCGGTTCCGTTCTCGTTCTTCAATCTCTTCAGCGGACGCAATCCGTTTGAGGGAGCCAGCGAGTCCTTCCGTCCCCGCCAGCGCGAATTCCGCGAGCGCCTCAGCGACATGGTCGTCCGCTCCCACCGCATCAAGACGGTCAAATCCGGCAAGATCGAGACCACCGACGACAGCTCGACGAGCACGCAGACCACTACAATCGGCACGGTACCGCCGGTCGTACCGCCTTACGTGCCGCCAATGTGCTTTTGCTGCGAATTGAAGTAATTCGGGATCCTGTTCCCACTATCTGAAAGTTTCGGCAAAACCGCCGGTTCGCATCCGCGATCCGGCGGTTTTTCCTTTCGTCGATCCCTCGACTTTCAGCTCTCTCGCAGCCGAAGCACCCGCATCCACTCCCGCCCCTCGCGTCCGGCATACACCCGCGGCGGCAGCCATTCGCGGAGCAGGGTGAAACGCGGAGCGAAAAGCGCGTCGAGTTCCGCCTTTGAAACGCCGAACGGCGGGCCGTCGTTCGGATCGTCATGGCCGGGATCGAGGTAGAAGACCGCCAGCAGATGCCCGCCGGGCCGCAGCGCACCGGCCACCGCCTCCACATACGCCGGGCGCATCGCGGGATCGATCGCGCAGAAGCACGTGTGCTCCCACACCCAGTCGAAGCTCCCGCGCAGCCGCGGCGGCAGCGCGAAAAGATCGCCCGCCTCGTAGCTCTCGCCGCCCACGCTCGGAATAGCGCGCGCCGCTTTCACCGCGGACGGCGCGATGTCGAGGCCCACGACCTCGTCCGCCGTCGCAGCGAGCGCGCGCACGTCGTGGCCAAATCCGCATCCGGGCACGAGCACCCGCCCGCGGATCGGCTCCGCCGCGAGGAAATCGACGAGCCCTGGACTCGGCGCACCCTTTTCCCAGGGCGTGTCGTTCTTTTGGTAATTGGCTTCCCAGTCAGTCGGCATGGCGTGAGCGGGTTCAGCGGCGCGTCCAGATCGTGGCTTCGGCCACGCTCCACTGGAATTTTCGCGCGTGCTCGCGGATGAGAAACGGCAGGTCGCGAGTGGCGATGAGTTGGAAATGGCGGCCCAGCGCGGCTTCCAGGCCGTCGCGTGTCGTCACGCCCCGTCCGTCGCGCTCGAAACCGCCCAGCCAGTTCCCACGCGGGGTGAATTCCTCCATCCATGTGTATGGCGACGTGATGATGAGCTGCGCGCCCGCTTTCACCAGCCCCGCCAGCCGCTCCAGGCAGCGCGCCGGCTCGCTCAGCCGGTCGATCAGATTCGCCATCAGCACGACATCGAACTCGCCCAGATCCTCGCGCAGTTCCATCGCATCGCCGATTTCAAAATGCGCCCGCTCCCGGTCGATCTCCGGCGGCACGAGGGCGCGGCAC
>JAYTML010000335.1:0-3192 GCA_043728655.1 Chthoniobacter sp.
ATCGTCATTTCCGGCCACGAGGCGGGGAACAATACGGCGGTGGTGGCCCGGCCAGGGTAGGCAGGCGATTCCCTGGCGCCGGGGAGTCATGGCTTGGAAAGCGAGGGCGCCTTCGCGGTCAGTCGTTTTGCTCCCAACCCGCGACGATGCCGTCGTCGAGCGTGACCTTCAGCCCGAAGCGGTTCCGCGCTGTCGGCCGGTACTTCCACACTTCCTTCGTCTTCGTCTTCAGCACTTTTTGGTCGATGTCGGAGGGACGCCCGAGGCTTTCCACGAGCTGCTCCTGCGTTTCTCCCTTCCACAGGATGCACTTCATGATGCGCTTCGCGATATCCGGATCGCCGTACATTTCGATCAGGTGCCTGCGCCGCCGCCGGTAGCCCCAGACGCAGACGACGATGAAGAGCACGCCGAGACCGAGCCCGCCGAAGAAGATTTTCTGCAGCAGCGAAACCGCGACGAATGCGCCCGGCAGCAGGGTATTCAGAGCGGAGGCAGCGAGGTGAGTCACGCGCGCGAGCGTGCCGGACGTGCGAGAGGAATCAAGAGCCTTCACCGGCGCCGGCCGCAGCCCTTTCGCCGCTTGCCGCGTCTGCGCCGGCGTGGCGAAACTGCGCGCATGTCCCCAGCGAAAAATCTCGCCGCCATCCTCGCCGCAGCCGCCGCGCTCGCGCTGCCGGCGGGCCGCGTCGCGGCTGCCGAGCGCGTCTTTCACCTGCTCCCGATCTGGGACGACCTCACCTCGCTCGATGACAGCAAATTCGCGGAGGAGCCAAAAAATTGGCTCGCAAAAAAGCAGCGCGCCGATGGGAAACCCGCCGGTCGATGACAGCGGGCGTGTGCGAGTATGATGTGGCGGTGGTCGGCGCGGGGCCGGGCGGGAGCGCGGCGGCGCTGGCGCTGAGCCGCGGCGGGCTGCGCGTGGCGATTTTGGAAAAGGCGGCGCTGCCCCGCTACAAGACGTGTGGAGGCGGCCTGCTCGGGCGCACACTGCAAATGCTGCCGGTCGATGTGCGCGCGGTGGTGGAGCGGGAGTGCCTTTCCGCGGAACTGCATCACCACGGGCCGGCGCTGAGTTTCGCGGCGCATCGCGAGCGGCCGATCGTCTCGATGGTGATGCGCGACCGCTTTGACCATCTGCTCACCGCCGCAGCGGAGGCGGCGGGTGCAAAGCTGCTGGCCGGTGCCGCGGTGACGGCGCTCACGGTGCGCGCGGATGGCGTGGAGCTAAAGACGGGCGCGGGCAAAGTGAACGCGCGGATAGTTATTGGCGCGGACGGCGTGGGCAGCGTGGTCGCGCGGCAGTGCGGGTTGCCGGAGCTGGGCCACGTCATCCCGGCGCTGGAGGTCGAGGCCACGGTGGATGCGGCGTGTTTCGAGAGGTTCAGCCGCGCGGCACGCTTCGATTTCGGCCTCACGCCGCACGGTTACGCGTGGGTTTTCCCAAAGCGCGGGCATCTCTCCATCGGCGTGCTCACGACGCGGCGCGGCTCGTGCAATCTGAATGCCGAATACGCCCGCTATGTCGCGCAGCTCGGCCTTGGCAGTCCGCTCGCGGAGGAGCGCCACGGCTACATGATCCCGCTGCGCCCGCGCGACGGGCTCTTCGTTTCGCCGCGCGTCCTGCTCATCGGCGACGCCGCCGGGCTGGCCGACCCGCTCCTAGCCGAGGGCATCTCCGGCGCGATCCGCAGCGGACAGCTCGCCGCCGAGGCGATTCTCGAAAGCGGCGGTGACGAAGCCGCCGCGCGCCGCGCGTATCGCGGGCGGCTGGAGGCGACGCTGCTGCCGGAGCTGCGCATCGCCCGCGTGCTCGCGCGTACGATCTACGACTTTCCGCGCGTGCGCTCGTGGCTGCTCGCGCGGCACGGCCAGCGGCTGACCGAGCGGCTCACGCAGATCGTCATGGGAGAAAGCAGCTACCGCGAGACGGTCCGGCGACCGGGGAATTATGCGAAGCTGCTGACGGCGCGAAGTTGACGCGCGGAATTTCTGTCTCGAAGCCGCGAGGGCAATCTGCCAGATGCCGTGAGCTTTCCTGTCCGGTGAACTATTCAACGCCATGACCATCCCGAAGATCGAGCTGCACATCACGCGCCCGGATGCGCCGGAGGGGACGCGCCAGGTCACGCCGGGCGAATACATCGTAGGGCGCGGCGCGGAGGCGGACATCCGCATTCAGACGCCCGAGCTTTCGCGCAAGCACGCGCGGCTCACGGTGCGGGAAAGCGACGCCGTCATCGAGGACATGGGCAGCTCGAATGGCACGATGCTCGAAGGTCAGCCCGTGAGCCGGGCGACCGTCCTGCGCCCCGGCCAGAAGATGCAGCTCGGGCAGGTCGCGCTCGTTCTGCGCTACCACGCCGCCGCGCCGGCCGTGGAGCGCTCGGTCGCGGAGAAGCGCGCCACGCTGCTGCGCGTGCTGCCGGCGGATCTCCTGCTGGGGAAAAAATATGAGCCCGGGAAGCTCGTCGCGCAGGGCGGCATGGGCGCGATTCTCAGCGCGAAGGAGCCGTCCATCGACCGCACGGTGGCGATGAAGGTGATGCTCGACAACCCGTCGCCTTCGGACGTGCTCCGCTTCGTCTCCGAGGCGAAAATAACGGGCCAGCTCGAGCATCCGAACATCGTCCCCGTCCACGAGTTGGGCGTGGATGAGAAGGCGCAGGTTTTTTACACGATGAAATTCGTGCGCGGGATCACGCTGATGAAGGTGCTCGACCTCATCGCGGAAGGGCAGGCCGCGACGGTCGCGAAATACCCGCTCGGGCAGTTGCTCACGGTTTTCCAGAAGGTCTGCGACGCCATCGCATTTGCGCACTCGAAGGGCGTGATCCATCGCGACCTGAAGCCGGACAACGTGATGATCGGCGACTTCGGCGAGGTGCTCGTCATGGACTGGGGACTGGCGAAAGTGCTCGATCCCACGCGGGGCAAGGCGGCGGCGTACGACGGTCGCTCGATCATCCGGACCGGCGTGCGAAAGGAACTGGAGGCTGCCGAACTCGAATCCGCGCACGTCATGGGCACGCCGCAGTACATGGCCCCGGAGCAGGCGTGGGGCGCGCACGACAAGCACGACACGCGCACCGATGTCTATGCGCTCGGCGCGATCCTCTACCACATCCTGACGCTGCATCCGTCCGTGGATGGCGCCGAGCCGCAGGCCGTGCTGAGCAAAGTCGCGCGCGG
>JAYTML010000336.1:0-2843 GCA_043728655.1 Chthoniobacter sp.
GGCGAGCTGTCGCGCGGGATGAAGCAGAAGCTGGCGCTGGCCTGCGGCTTTGTGCATTCGCCGAAGGTGATGTGTTTCGACGAGCCGCTGACCGGGCTCGATCCGCTGGCGATCCGGCGGACGAAAGACCTGATCGTGCAGCGGGCGCGCGCGGGAGCGGCGGTGGTCATCAGCTCGCACCTGCTGCATCTGCTGGAGGAGGTGTGCTCGCATGTGCTGATCCTCAAGCGAGGGGTGAAGGTGGTGCATGGGACGCTGGAGGAAATCCGCGCCTTTGCGGGCGATGCGAACGCGAGCCTGGAGGAGGTTTTCATCCGCCTCGCCGGCACGGACGCCGGGCAATGAACCGCGCAAATCGCAGGTCATTCGGTGAGGGGATTTTTTGGACGGAATTACCAAATTTTACCAAATTAACGGAATCGGAACCTGTCTCCTCCCATTCCGTTAATTTGGTAAAATTCGGTAATTCCGTTCGTTCCGAACGCCCGGACCGGGGAGGCGCAGGATGAACCGCGCGCTGCTCTATCTTTACACGCGGACGCTGGCGGGCTCGCTGCGGCAGCGGCTCGTGCGGCTGAAGCGGCCGAAGTATTTTTTCGGGGCGGTCTTCGGCGGGCTGTATTTCTACGTCTATTTTTACCGGTTCCTTTTTCTGTCGCGAAAGGGGATGCCGGGCGTGCCGGCGGAGGCGTCGGCGCTGGGCGAGAGCATCGGCGCGCTCGTGCTCTTTGCGGCGGTGGTGGTCTTTGCGTGGATCATTCCGGGAAAGCGGACGGCGCTGACATTTTCGGAAGCGGAGATCGCCACGCTCTTTCCCGCGCCGCTGAGCCGCCGGGAGCTGATCCGCTACAAGCTGCTTACTTCGCAGATCGGCATTTTTCTTTTCGCGGGACTGATGACGCTGATCACCGGGCGCGGCACGACGGGCAGCGGCTGGCTGCATCTCGCGGGGTGGTGGATCGTGATTTCGATCTTCTCGCTGCACCGGCTTGGCGCGTCGTTTGCGCTCACGCGGCTGATGGAGCGCGGGATGGCGAACTGGCATCGGCGCCTGGCGATGCTCGCCGGCGTGGCGGCGCTCGCGGGCGGACTCGCGGCGTGGCGGGCCTTTGCGCCGGCACCGCCCGGGATCGCAGCGCTTCGGGATGCGGACGCGCTTTCCGCCTACGCCGAGAGCGTGCTGCTGGCGGGGCCCGGGCCGTGGCTGCTGCTGCCGTTTCGCGTGGCGGTGCGTCCGTATTTCGCGGCTGACTGGGCGGGGTTTTCCCATGCGGTCTGGCCGGCGCTCGGCCTGCTGGTGGCGCACTATTGGTGGGTCATGCGGGCGGACGTTTCGTTTGAGGAAGCGTCGGTCGCGCGCGCGCAGCGGCGCTCGGAATTGATCGCCGCGCGGGAGAAGGGAGGCCCGCGTGTCGCCCTCGCGTCGCAGAAAGCGAAACGGCCTGCTTTCCCGCTGCGGCCGGTCGGCTGGAAACCCGCGGCGTTTGTCTGGAAAGCGCTGCTCTACTCCGGCGGTCGCGCGACGCTGAGGACATTCACTCTCGGCTTCGCCGCGGTGCTCGCCGTGGCTGCGGGGCTGATGGCGCTCCACCCATCGGACGGGCTGGCGCTCGCGTTCTGCATCGTGGGCGCGGCGGTTTTCATCATCGTGCTCTTTGCGAATATCACGAGCGGCGCGACGTATCTGCGGCAGGATCTGGCGGCGATGGATCTGCTCCAGACGTTTCCGATCCGAGGCTGGCAGGTGGTGCTCGGGCAGCTTTTCACGCAGGCTGCGCTCGGGGCACTGGTGCAGTGGGGCGCGCTGCTGCTCGCGGCGATCGGGCTGGCCGGCCTGCCCGACATGATGGATGCGCACACGGGCGAGATCTTTGCGGCGTGCTCGGCGGTGGCGGTGCTCGCACTGCCTTTCAATCTCGCGATGATGCTTATTCCGGCCGGGACGCTGCTGCTGTGGCCGGGCTGGTTCAAAAGCGGGCCGCAGGCCGCGGGCTTCGAGACGGCCGGGCTGCGGATCATCCTCATGCTCGGGCAGGTGCTCGCGATGGGACTCGCGCTCCTGCTCCCGGTGGTCGCGGGCGGGGCGGTGTGGTTTGCGACACGCTTTTTCCACGCGGAGCTGTGGTGGATGCCGCTCGCCGGTTCCGCTGCGGCGCTCGTGCTCGCGGCGGAGGCGTGGATCGGCATCCTCTTTCTCGGCGCGCTCTTCGAGCGGTTCGACGTGTCGGCGGAGTAGCGCTCCCGCGGTGTCATCCTGAGCGGAGCGGAGGCGGAAAGGCGGGCGCAGCGCGGTCGAAGGATCCCGGCGATCCGATCAAGCGCAGTACGTTATCGAACCGCCGGGGTCCTTCGACTCCGCGCCCAAAGCGGCGCTCCGTTTAGGATGACGGAACCTTTTTCAAAGTCGCTCAGGCTGTCGCTCGGTTCAGCGCGCTGAGGATGGCTTTGATCGGGGCGAGTTCGATGTTCGTGTCCACGCCGGCGCCCCATTTCGTTTTGCCATCGGGGAAGCGGACTTGGATGTATGCGATGGCGCTGGCCTCCGCGCCGGCGCTCAGCGTGTGCTGGCGGAAATCGGCGATATCGAAGCGAGGTCCGCGTTGATGGATGGCGTGGACAAACGCCGCGAGAGGACCGTTGCCGGTGCCTGTGATGTGCTGCTCAATGCCCACGTGCAAAACCGAGGCGCGGCAGGAGAAGACGCCATCGACGCCGTCCGCGTGGAAATGGATCAGCTCCCATGGCTCGGTGCGGTCGATGTATTCGCGCCAGAACATGTCGCGCAGCTCTGTGGCGCTGACTTCGCGACCGAGGCGGTCCACGGCGTCGTTGGCGAGCGGGCC
>JAYTML010000337.1:0-1600 GCA_043728655.1 Chthoniobacter sp.
CCGCGCAACCTCTCGCCGCTCTCGCTCAAAAAATACTTCGCCTACTGCTACATCCCCGCCCCGCGCTCGATCTACGAGCGCGTGTGGAAGCTGCCCGGCGGGCACTCCTTCACATTCGACCTCGCCAGCCGCGAGTTGAAGACGTGGCGGTGGTGGGAGTTCGTCATCGAAAACCCCGCCCCGCACGTTCGAGGCGCGATAAACCTTCGCCACGATATTCTCTGCGAGGAAATCCGCGCCACGCTCGAACGCGCCGTCCAGCGCCGGCTCATGTCCGACGTGCCGCTCGGCGTCTTCCTCAGCGGCGGCATCGACAGCTCCGCCATCGCCGCGCTCGCCGCAAAGCATGTCCCAGCCGGACAGCTCAACACGTTTTCCATCGGCTTCAACGAAGCGAGCTTCGACGAGTCGGGCTACGCGCAGTTCGTGGCCGCGCAGCTCGGCACGCGCCACCGGAACGAGACGCTCGACCTCGACAAATCCGTCGCGCTCCTCCCCGAGATCGTCGCCAAGCTTGACGAACCGCTCGGCGACGGCTCGCTGCTGCCCACGTATCTGCTTTCACGTTTCACCCGCCAGCACGTCACCGTCGCGCTCGGCGGCGACGGTGGCGACGAACTCTTCGCCGGATACGATCCCTTCCGCGCCCTCCGCGCCGCCGAGCTTTACGCGAAGCTCGTTCCCCGCCCGGTCCATCACGCCATCCGCCTCGTCGCCGCGCGCCTGCCGGTGTCGCATGAAAACGTGAGCTTCGATTTCAAAATCAAGCGCACGCTAATGGGCCTGAGCTATCCGCCGAAGCTCTGGAACGCCGTATGGATGGGCGCGCTCGAGCCCTCGGACCTGGCCCAGCTTTTCCGCGAGCCGTGCGACGAGGAGGAGATCTACAGCGAAGCCATCGAAGCCTGGGACCGCTGCGCGCAGCCAAACCTCGTCGATCGCGCGCTCCAGTTTTACACGAACCTCTATTTGCAGGACGGCATCCTCGCGAAAGTCGATCGCGCCTCGATGATGTGCTCTCTCGAAGCCCGCTCGCCCTTCCTCGACATTGAGGTCGTCGATCTCGCCCGCCGCATTCCCTGGCAGCTCAAGCTCCGCGGCGGGCAGACGAAATGGATCCTCAAGCGCGCCCTCGCTCCGCTGCTTCCGCGCGAGATCATTGAGCGGAAAAAGAAAGGCTTCGGCATGCCCATCGGCCGCTGGCTGCGCGAGGGAAAATTCGACTTCGATCACGCGCGCACTTTCCCGCATCTCGACGTCGCATTCGCCGAGCGCCAGCACGCCGCGCACATGGCCGGCGTGCGCGACGAGCGGCTCTTCCTCTGGAGCTACTGGCTGCTCGGCCAGTGGATGAAAAAGTGAAAATCCTCGTCCTCTGCTACGAATACCCGCCGCTCGGCGGCGGCGGCGGGCGCGTGGCGCAAAGCATCGCCACCGAGATGGTGAAACGCGGGCATGCTGTCCGAGTGCAGACCGCCGCGCTCGGCTGGCGCTCGGCGCGCGAGACGGCCGGCGGCGTGGAAATCTTCCGCACCGCCAGCGGCCGCCGCGCGCCCGACACCTGTCGCGTCCACGAGATGGCCGCGTATTGCGCGACGAG
>JAYTML010000338.1:0-11919 GCA_043728655.1 Chthoniobacter sp.
GCACATCCCCTACCTCCGGCGCTTTCGGGTCGGTGCCGAGATAAACGCCATTGCCGCTCAGTTTTGCATTTGCCTTCCAATCGGGAGGAAGATTCGTGAGGCATTCCTGGGTCGGCATCAGGGGTTCATCCCCTTTCATTTTTGCGAGGATCTCACCCGGCACCTTGAATGCGCCGAGCGTTGCCTTCGAGGACAAAGTCGTCGCCGCGGGCACACGCATCGCTCCGGGATTCGTGTGGTCCTCCGGATGTTTGAACGCGGACGAGTCGATAGGCTTGGCCGACCACGTTTTGTCGTAACTGTATCGCGTCACCGTGTCCTCGCCGCCGCCCAATTTCTTTTTCGATTCAGAGGAACGGGTTTCCTTCCATTGATACATCTCCGGTTGCCGCGCGATCCGCAGAGCAGTCGCGCTGATACTGAAGACGGGATCGCGAATCACTTCGCCGGCCAAGACTTCTCCGCTGAGGTGAATGAGCTTCCGCTCATTGGTCGGCGAAACCGAGTCCGCGGGAACCGAAATGACTGAGGCGGCGCCTTCCTTAAGGCTATTCGCCGTCGTCACCGCACGGCCTTCATTCCAAAAAAGCACCACGATCGAAATCGGCACCATCACGATTCCAAACAGAAGTCCTTTGATTGATCCACCGATCCGTCCCAACCAGGATTGTGAGGTTATCTCGGTAAAATTGTCGGGCATAACGAAGTGTAGCTGGAGGGTGAAAATGCTGGTCGCTTGGACCAGATTGACGCTCCGTGTTTTATAGAATGTGGACCCATCTGCAATTTCGAAGTGGTGATCGGAGCCGCGCCCAGCGAAGCATTCGCACCGTTGCTTCCGGGATGAAAAAAATGCGCTCAATTCCTGACGGGCCGGTGTCAAAAACGGATCATTTTTGGGCGGAAGCTGCCGTATTTCGGCGAAAACATGTCGCCCGCCGTGTTTGGAGTGTCTAGCTTTCGCCCTTTTGAGCGAAACTGCTTCATTTATGACTACCCCAAGAGAACTCGATGCGCAGGAGCGCCTGATCGTCCGCCAGCTCGTCCGCGACCCGCGCGAAAGCGACAACGGCATCGGCGAAGCCACCGGCGTGAATGTCCGCACGGTCGGCCGGAAACGGCACCGGCTCGAACAGGCGGGCATCCTGTCCTACTTCACCCACCTCGACCTTTCCCCGCGCGGCACCGGCCAATTCCATGCCCGGCACCTTTATACGATCAAATTCCGAATCGGGGTGACCTACCGGCAGCTCATGGAGGACATCCAGCGCGAGCCGTTCGTGCGATCGAGTTTCACCGAGATCATTTTTGAGAGCCACATCGCGGAGATCGACGGCAAGCTCGCGATGCTGCTCTTCATCGACGGCGCCGACGAAATCGACATCGTCCAGACGGTGCAGGAAAAACTCATTCCCAGCCTGCTGCGCAACCACGGTGAAAACTCAATCGAGGCCGTGGAAACTGTGCGCGTGCTCGCGCCGGTGCGGCAGATGCGAAACTACGTGCTGCCGGTGAACATGCAGGCTGGCTACATCAAGAAGGACTGGCCGGACGAGGCGATCTACGTGGGGCGGTAGGGGAGCGAAATGCCGAATGCCGAGGTCGGTTCGTCTTCCCGCGGCTACTCCCGCGCGAGGCGGCGCTGGAGGGTGAGGAACTGGCTGTGGAGACTGGGAAAGCGGTTTCCGGTGAGCCATTCCCCGAGGGCCAGCAGGATGGCGCGCTCGCGGGCGCCTTCGTCGAATTCGGACGGCGGCGGGGTGAGGAGATTCTCGGAGACGAAGCTGGCGGGCGTGGCGAGGGCTTTGAGGAGCTTGGACTTTTCCGCGGCTGAGATGTCTGGGCGGCCGAGGTAAAATTCGAGCGCGGTCTTCTGGCCGGGCACGGCGAGATCGGCCTTGGCAAAGTAATCGGCGCGCAGCATCGGGCGCTCGGCGAGGGTGGCGGGATGGGAGTTGAGGTAGCTCATCACGTCGAGTGGGCTGGCGGCGGCGAGCCGGTCGAGCGCCACGTCGGCGGCGTGGTGGAGCTGTTCGTTTGGGTCGGTCTGCGCCTTTGCGAGGTCGGCGGTGAAGGTGGCGTCCTTGGTGAAAACGATCACGTCGAAGGCTTCGAGCATCCCGCTCGTCGGTGCTTCACGCCACGGTGCGTGGGCGAGCATCTCGCGGGCTTTGGCGGCAAGGTAGCCGGTCGCGGCAGGCTCGTGCCACGCCACGTTGCGGAGGGCGATGGCCCATTCGTCGGCGGAGTCTTTTTTCTCCAGCGTCTCGCGCGCGAGCTTCGCCGCGTCGCCGGTGCCGTCGCGTTTGGCGATGCGGCCGAGCGCATCCATGAGCAGTACGCGCATGGTAGGCGCGGCGAGATCGCCGCCGGGGCGCAGTGCGAAATCGAGGCCGGTGCGGGCATCGCGCCCGGAGTCCAGGAAGCCGCGGATGGCTGCGGTTGCTGCGGTGGGATCCGCGGCGAGGAGCGCGCGTTTGAGCGCATCGAGATCGCCCTCGGTCGCGGTGCCGCTCTCGAGGAGGGCGAGGAGTTTCTCCATGCCGGCGGCGAGCGGAGAAGAGGGTGTCTTTTTCACCGCGCCGGATGGCCCGCCAGGAGCCGGAGATGCTGCGGGAATCGGCGTCGGCGCGCCGCCGGATGCCGCGGGCGGCGGGACGGAAATCGGAACTGACTGCGAGACGCCGAAGAAAAAGACGACGACGGCCGCGGCGAGCGCGAGGCTGCCGATCACGATCAGGAAGCGCGTGCCATTTCCCATCCGGCGCTCCTATTTCAAATACAGGCGGATGAAGTCCGCAGCGGCACGGTCGAGGATGCGGATTCCGGCGGACGGCGGTTCGTTTGAGCCTGCGACGATGACGCCGGTGAGGAAGAGCTTGCCGTCCGTGTCGCGGGCGAAGACCGGCCCGCCGCTCATACCGCTCTCGACGTAGATGGAGCGGTTGTCCCAGAACGCGCCGACGACAGGGGCGAAGGGGGATGTCGGCGAGACGGAGAGGAGGTCGTCGCCGCTGTGAAACTCCCCGCCGAAGCCGAGCGCAAGCAGAGGGGCTGTGCCTGTGAGGAGTGAGGGATTGGCCCACCAACCGGCATTCGAGCCGCCCGCGACCGGATCGCGGAAGACGACGCCGCCGGTGTCGTACGAAAAGGCGCGCGGGTCGGCGGGGTTGAGCCGGCGTGCGTTTTCACGATAGCCGGACAGGACGTAGATGCGGCTGGCGTACTGCGCGGAAAGTGAGGTGCGCCCCGCGAGGCCGCGGCGGAAAAGGATGTCGGTCGAGAAGCCACCGTCGCTGTCCCAGAGATTGTGCGCGGCGGTGAGGGCCGACCGCGGGCGGACGACGGTGCCTGAGCCGGTGAACCAGGAACTGCCATTGGCAAACTGAAGCTGGCCAATCATCGAATACGGAAACGTCCGCGCGAAAGCGGCGCCAGTCTCCTGTGGATACGCTGCCGTGGCGGCAGCCGCGGGCTCGGCCGAGTGGACAAACGGCGAGGCCCATAGCGCGAGGACTGCTGGGAGGAGGAGCGTGGGCTTCATGCGCGGCGGGAGTGTAGTGTGGGATCGCCCGTTGGCAACCGGGCAGGCGCTCTCGGTTTTGCGCGCTCGGGGCCCGCGGATCCTGCGAGGTCGGTGACGTCACTGAGCCTCATGGCCGGACATGCGATGGCGAACGGCGTCGCCGCGAAAAAAGGCGCAACATTTCGAGAAAATGTTTTTGACTTCGGATTGCGTTTAGGAGTGAATTGGGGCGGTTCGGGGCGAATCGGATTCTTGCTTCAACCACTCCTCGTCATGGCACTCTCCACCCAAAGTTCTGCTGCCCCGAAGTTCGCGGCGAATTTTTGCCATAAGATCGAGGGCAAGAATCGCATCACGATCCCGTCTGCGTGGCGGTATGACGAGGAGGTGACGATGTACATGACCGCGCGCGCCACGCAGCGGTGCGTGGCGGTGATGCCGTGGAGCGAAGTGGAGCGGATCGCCGGGACGGTGGACGCGTCGAATCCGCGGGAGCGCTCCGAGATGCTCGATACGCTCGGGTCGGATTTGAAGCAGGTCACGCTCGACAAGACCGGGCGCATTTCCATTCCCGACGACTTCTTTGAGCTGCTGAATCTGCCCGCTGGACGCGAGGTCTGGCTGTCGGGTTCGCTCAACACGTTCAACATTTGGAGCGTCGAAGAGTTCGAGAAATTCCAAGAGACGGAGAAGGCGCGGAAGGAGGCGCTGAAGCGCAAGATGGGCATATGATCGCGATGACTGAAATCTCCACCCGCCGCCCCGCAGGCACCAGAACCAAAACCTTGAAACCGCGCGACTACGAATATCACGAATCGGTCCTGCTTGCGGAGACGGTGAAGCTGCTTGCGGCCGGGCCCGGCAGGACCATCGTGGACGGGACCCTCGGCGGGGGCGGACATGCGGCGGCGCTGCTCGCGGCGGGCGCGCGCGTGATCGGGCTCGATCAGGATCCGGAGGCACTGGCATTTGTGCGGGAGCGGCTGGGTGACGGGGATGAAAACTTTCGCGCGGTGCGCTGCAACTTCAGCGCGGTCGGCGAGGCGCTCGACGCGCTGGGGATCGGACTGATCGACGGCGCGCTGCTCGATCTCGGGGTATCCTCCCGCCAGCTCGATTCGCCCGAGCGCGGCTTCAGCTTCATGCATGACGGGCCGCTGGACATGCGCATGGATCCGAGCGCGCCGGTCAGCGCCGCCGATCTCGTGAACACAATGGCGGGGGACCAGATGGAGAGGATCTTCCGCAACTTCGGCGAGGAGCCGGCGGCGCGAAAAATCGCCGCGCGACTCGTGCGCGACCGGATGGTCCAGCCGTTCACGACCACCCGGCAGCTCGCAGAAGCTGTGGAGTCGGTCGTCCCACGGCGCGGGCGCACGCATCCGGCGACGCGTGTCTTTCAGGCGCTGCGGATCGCGGTCAATCGGGAGCTGGATGTGCTGGCCGCGGGACTCGCGGAGTTTTCCAAGCGCATCGCGCCCGGCGGGCGCTTTGCGGTGATCAGTTTTCACAGCCTTGAGGACCGCATCGTGAAGCAGTTTTTCAAAGGGCACACCGTCGAGTTTCTCGATCGTCCCGAGTGGCCTGCGCCGCGTCCGAATCCGGATTTCATTTTCAAGGCCGTCACCGGCAAACCCGTTGTCGCGTGCGAAGCGGAGCAGCGCACCAATCCGAGGTCCCGCAGCGCCAAGCTCCGCGTCGTTGAAAGGATTTCCCATGCCGGATAACCGTCGCCGCCACGCCAATACCGTCCCGATTGCCAAATTCGTGACCTTCCTGGTGATCGGCATTTTCGCCTGCGTCGCCGGACTAGCCTACGTGTGGTGCAAGAACGACCTGTTCGCGATGGGCGCCCAGATCAGGAAGCTCGAGGCGGAACTGGTGCAACTGCGAAGCCGCAACGAAGCCACGATGACGAATATCGCCAAGCTGAAGTCCACCTCCGAACTCGACAAGCGCCACGCCCAAGGCTGGATCAAGATGGTGGCCATTCCTCCGGGCGGATTTGTCGTCGTGGGCAGCGCTGCGAAACCCGCCGGCGCGGGCGAACTGCGCGCGGTCGCAAACGGAAGGAAAATCGAGTGAACCGCACGGCCCGAACGAGGGTGTTCATCACGAGCTGCCTGCTGGCCGCCTGCTTCACGGGATTCTCCGCCCGGCTGGTGCATCTGCAGGTCACGCAGCATCCGGAGTACGCGGATATGGCCCAGAGGAACCATGGAGCCCGCCAGAAGCTCCACGGCAGCCGCGGCGCGATCCTGGACCGGCATGGCGAGCCGCTGGCGCAGAATGATCCGGTGAAAACCGTGATCGTGGACGCGAGCCTGGTGACGGACCCGAGGGCTGTCGCCGGTCTTGTGGCCCGCGCCCTCAAGCTGCCGGAGGCTGCGCTGTATGAAAGGATCACGCTTCAGAAATTTTCCGAGACAAAGGGGAGGAATGTATTCGCGCAGTACATCGTCGTGAAGAGGGAGGTGCCGCAACGCGTCGCGGAGGATCTCTCGGCGCAGTTGGCGGAGCGGAAGCTGCGCGGCGTCTCCTTTGAGCAGTCCGCAAACCGCATCTATCCGAACGGACAAATGCTTTGCCACGTGATTGGCTTCGTGGACGGAGAGGGCCGCGGCGCGGAAGGCATCGAGCGCACGATGGATGCGCAGCTCCGCAGCTTCGAGGGCTTCCGCGACATCGTGATCGACCGGAAGGGGCGCGAGATCGTCCCGTACCGCGGCGAGGAAAACGACGCGCGCAACGGCGGGAACGTGCGGCTGACGATCGACATGGGGCTGCAAAACATCGTCGAGCAGGAACTCGATGCCGCGATCAAACAGTTCCGCCCGAAAGGCGCGACGATCATCATGATGAACCCGAAAACCGGCGAAATCCTCGCGCTGGCGAACCGGCCGAACTTCAACCCGAACGTCCTGGATGGCGTGACGGCGGAGGCACGATTCAATCGCGCGATCGGAGCCCAAGTCGAGCCGGGGTCGACATTCAAGCCGGTCACGATAGCGGCGGCGCTCAATGAAAAGCTCGTGACGCCGGACAAGGTCTTCGACGTGGAGAACGGGTATTACGAATGGTGCAAACTCCGGGACGACCATGCGTTTGCCGAACTGACCGTCAACGACATCCTTGTGCGATCGAGTAACATCGGCGCGGCGAAGATCGCCATGCGGCTGGGGGACCAGAAATTCTTCGAGTACATCCACCGGTTTGGCTTTGGCGAGCGGACCGGAGTGGCGCTGCCTGCCGAGGCCAAAGGAGAGATTCACCCACCGCACGAGTGGTCAAAGATCAGTATCACCCGCATGCCGATGGGCCACGAGGTGGGGGCGACTCCGCTGCAGATTATCACCGCGATGAGCGTGATCGCCAACGGCGGATCGCTCATGATGCCGCAGATCGTCCGCGAGATCACCGATGACACCGGGGCGGCGGTGGCGGCCTTTCCGGCTCGCGAAGTGCGCCGCGTCGTCTCAAAGAGAACCACCGAGCAGGTCCGCAATGCCCTGATCGAGGTGGTCAGCAAGAAGGGCACGGCGAGGCTCGCACAGGTTCTGGGCTTCCAGGTGGCGGGGAAGACCGGCACTGCCCAGAAACTGGAGAACGGACGCTATGTGCACGACAAGCATGTCTGCTCCTTTGTGGGTTTTCTGCCCGCCGAGGATCCCGCTTTCGTCGTGCTGGTGCTGATCGACGAGGCGCAGACAAAGCGAGGTCAGGATGTCGGCGGGCTCGTCGCTGCGCCGGTCTTTTCCCGTATCGGTGAAAGGGCCGCGCGTTATCTCGGGCTCACGCCGACTTTTGAGGAGCCGGAGGGCGGCATCGTCGCCAAGGAGGGCAGGGACGGGGAAAATTTTCGCGACTAATGAAACTCGCCGCCCTCATTCCAAATACCGCGACGATCAAGATCGACGGGTCGCTTGATCGGGAGATCACAGCCATCACGTACGATTCGCGCCGGGTGAAACCCGGCACGCTCTTTGTCGCCCTGCGCGGAGAGAGGGTGGACGGCTCGCAGTTCGTCGAGCAGGCGATCGCCGCCGGGGCGGAAGCCGTGGTGAGCGAAGTCGCCGAGTTTCGGACAAAGGCGACGAACATCATCGTCGCTGACGCCCGGCACGCGCTCGCCGATCTCGCCGCCGCCTTTTACCAGCATCCGGCGCGGGCATTGAAAATCGCCGGGATCACCGGAACGAACGGCAAGACTACGACGGCGTTTCTGCTCAAGCACATCTGCGAGGTGACGATGCACCGCTGCGGCCTGATCGGCACCGTCCGCTACGAACTCGGCGACCGCGTGCTGCCCGCCACGCGCACCACGCCGGAGTCGCTCGATCTCCACGACCTGCTTTGGCAGATGCGCTCCGCAGGATGCAGGGCCGTGGCGATGGAGGTGTCCTCGCACGCGCTCATGCAGTCGCGGGTGCGCGGCGTGGAATTTGACGCGGCGATCTTTACGAACCTGACTCAGGATCACCTCGACTATCACAAGACGATGGACGCCTACTTCGAGGCGAAGGTGCGGCTTTTCAGCGGTCTCGCGGAACAGACGAGGAAGAAAGGGAAGGCCGTGATCAACCTGGATGACCGTTACGGTGCGCAGCTCGCGACCCGCTTTGGCAAAGAGATCCCAGTCACCACGTACGGGCTCGGCGCGCTGGCGGATTTCCGCGCGAGCAATGTCCGGATCGACTTCAGCGGCACCAGCTACCAACTCGATGCGGGTGGCAAGAGCTACCTCGTGCGTCTTCCGCAGATCGGGCAGTTCAATGTCTATAACTCCCTTGCCGCGATCGCCGGGGCGAATGCACTCGGGGTGGATGTGCGCAGCGGCGTGCTCTCGCTCGCCAATGCGGGGCCCGTGCCGGGCCGTCTCGAAGCCGTGCCAGCGCAGCGGCAGTTCCGCGTTTTCGTGGACTACGCGCACACCGACGACGCGCTGAAAAACGTCATCAAGACGTGCCGTGAGCTCAATCCGGCCCGGCTCATCGTCGTCTTCGGGTGCGGCGGAAACCGGGACAAGACCAAGCGTCCGCGGATGGGTGCGGTGGTGGACCAGTATGCCGATTTCGCCATCGTCACCTCGGACAATCCGCGCAAGGAAGACCCGCTCGCGATCATCGAGGACATCAAGCCGGGAATGAGGCGCGGCAACTACGAGGTAATCCCGGATCGCAAGGAGGCGATCTTCCGGGCGATCGCCATGGCGCAGGCGAAAGACATCATTCTCATCGCCGGCAAAGGGCATGAGACCTACCAGGAATTTTCCGACCATACCGCACCCTTTGACGACGTTGCCGTCGCGCGGGGAGCACTGGACGACAGGCGAACCGACACCAACGGCTGACATGGACGCGACCAGTTTCGAGACAATCGCGCGATGGGCCGAAGGACGGCTCGTCGCAGGCGAGCCGACGGGACGGGCGACGGTCGTCTGCACCGATACGCGCGCCCTCAAGCCGGGCGATTTTTTCGTGGCGCTGCGCGGGGAGAATTTCGATGCACACAGCTTTGTCGCGGAGGCGGCGCGGCGCGGAGCGGTGGGCGCGATGGTCGCGGAGATTCCCGCCGACCTGCCTCCTGGATTCGGCGTGATCCAGGTGCCGGACACGCTGCGCGCGCTGCAGCGGCTCGGTGTGAGCTACCGCCGCAGCCTCTCGCTGCAGGTCGTCGGCGTCACCGGCAGCAATGGCAAGACGAGCACAAAGGACCTCACCGCCGCGGTGCTGGGCGTCCACTTTCAGGTCACAAAAACCGAGGGCAATCTGAACAACCACATCGGCGTCCCACTCACGCTCCTGCGTGCGCGCGGAGGCGACCAGATCGGCGTGTTTGAAGCAGGGATGAACCATCCCGGAGAGATCGCGCCGCTCGCGGCGATGATCGCGCCGGATGTGGCGATGATCACGAACATCGGCATGGCGCACATCGAGCATATGGGCAGCCGGGAGGCCATAGCGCTGGAAAAGGGGATGCTCGCCGAAGCGCTCCAGCCGGGCGGCACGCTGATCCTGAGCGCGCACGATGAATTCTCGCCGTCCATCGCCGCGCGCACCCGGGCGGATGTCGTGATGGCCGGCATCGGCATTGGCGAGGTTTTCGCGAGCGAGCTGAGGCCGCACTTCTCCGGGACAAAATTCCGGCTGCATGCGGACGGTCGGGAGGTCGGGGCCGAGCTGTCCGTCCCCGGCGAGCACATGGTGCGCAACGCGGTCCTTGCTGCGGCGGCAGGCCGGGTGTTCGGACTTTCGCTCGAAGAGTGCGCGGAGGGTCTCTCCAAAATGAGCCTGACCAAAGGCCGGCTCGAACAGAAGGTCATCCGCGGCATCCAGATTCTCGACGACACCTACAACGCCAATCCAGACTCCGTCGGCGCTGCGCTGCGCACTCTGGCCTCGATGCCCGCCGCAGGCCGGCGGATCGCGGTCCTCGGACGCATGGGCGAGCTGGGCAAGGAGGCCGAGCGCGGCCACCGCCAGGTCGGCGAGGTGGCGGCACGCGAGCATATCGACTGCGTCGTCGGCGTCGGCGAGGAAGCGCAGTGGATCACCGACGCGGCATGGCGTGGCGGCGTGGAGAAAGTCGTGCGCGTCAGCTCCACGGACGAGGCTACGAAGACCGTGCGCGAGCTGGCAAAGCCGGGCGACGTGGTGCTCATCAAGGGGAGCCGCTCGGAGAAAATGGAGCGCATCGTGGAGGGATTGCAGGCGCCATGATGTACTACCTCCACCAACTACCGCTGCACTTTCCCGAGCATGACTTCCTGCGCGCGCTGAATGTCTTTCAGTACATCACCTTTCGCGCGATCGCCGCGGCGGTGACGGCTTTCCTGCTTTCGCTCATGTGCGGGAACTGGGTCATCCGCCGCCTCATATCGCTCAAGGTGGGCCAGCCGATCCGGACGAAGGAGGAAGTAAACAAGCTCTTCGAGTTGCACGGCCAGAAGGCGGGCACGCCGACGATGGGTGGCATCCTCATCCTGGGCACCGTCTTTGTTTCCGCGCTCCTCTGGGCGCGGCCGGATAACAGTGCCGTGTGGCTGTTGCTCTTCACGCTGCTCTTCTGCGGAGCCCTCGGTTTCTGGGACGACTACCTGAAGGTCGCCAAGAAGAACTCCGCCGGCGTCAGTGAGCGCACGAAGCTGATCGCGCAGGCCATCCTCGCGGCCATCGTCACCGGATATTTTCTCCTGCAGCCCCAGTACCAGGTCCAGGCGCGCGAGCTCTTCATGCCGTTTTACAAGGAGCCGGTGATTCTGAATCTCGGCGCGTTCACCTTCGTCTTTTTCGCCATCGTCATCATGGGTTCGTCGAATGCCGTGAACCTGACCGACGGCCTCGACGGCCTCGCCGCCGGTTGCACATGCACTGCCGCCTTCACCTACGGGATCCTGGCGTACGCGGCGGGCAACTGGAAACTCGCGAGCTATCTCGACATCCCGTTCTACCCATTCGCAGGAGAGCTCGCGGTCATCTGCATGGCCATGGTGGGGGCGTCGTTCGGCTTTCTTTGGTTCAACTGCCACCCGGCGAAAGTCTTCATGGGCGACACCGGTTCGCTCGCGATCGGCGGCATGCTCGGCGTCGTGGCGATCTGCACGAAACAGGAGATGCTGCTCGTCGTCGTGGGCGGCGTCTTCGTCATCGAGGCCGTGTCCGTGCTCATCCAGCGCTCGTGGTTCAAGATCACCAAGCGCCGCTTCGGCGAAGGCCGGCGGGTCTTCCTGATGTCGCCGCTGCACCACCATTTCGAGCTCAAGGGATGGAAGGAAAACACCGTCATCGTCCGCTTTTGGATCCTCTCCATGATGTTCGCCCTGCTCGGGCTCGCAACCCTCAAACTTCGTTGAATGTGCGTTACAAAAACCAGTCCATCGCAGTGCTCGGCGCGGGTGAAAGTGGTGAGTCCGCCGCCGTGCTCCTGCACCAGGAGAAAGCCATGGTCACGATCCTAGACACCGCGGAAGAGAACAAGCTGCGCAGGAAGATCGACGCGCTCGGCGCGCGCGGCATCCGCGTCATCGCGGGCCTCGCCGCCGAGCACGAAAGCATGCACGGGCACTACGACTTCGCGATCCTCAGCCCAGGCATCGATCCCACGGTGCCGCTGGTGCGAAACTTCATCCAGCGCCGCATCGAGATGATCGGCGAACTCGAGCTCGCCTACGAGATGTGCGCGTGCCCGATCGTCGGCATCACGGGCACGAACGGCAAAACCACGACGACCCAGCTCGTGGAGAAAATGCTCAACGCGTGCGGCGTGAAAACCGTCGCGTGCGGCAATATCGGTCCCGCCTTTTCCGCCAAGGTCAGTGAGAGCGCGAACCTCGACATCGTGACTCTGGAGGTCAGCTCCTTTCAGCTCGAAACCATCACGCGCTTCCGCTGCGA
>JAYTML010000339.1:0-1973 GCA_043728655.1 Chthoniobacter sp.
ACGCTGCGCCTCGATGCCGCGATCACCGACGACGCGCTGCCCGCCGGCTCCAGCGTCACGGCCGCGTGGACGCTCGTCAGCGGGCCGGGCGGCGTCACCTTCGGCTCGCCGGGCGCCGCGGGCACCAGTGCGAAATTCGCCGCCGCCGGCTGGCATATCCTGCGCCTTACGGCCTCGGACGGAGCCGCGGCCTCCACGCGGGACGTCCATGTTTTCGTCGAGACGGACGGCGACGCCATCGCGGCGGGCGGGATGCAGGGCCGATGGAAATTCGACGAGGGCGCCGGCACCACCGCCGCCGACAGCTCCGGAAATGGACGCACGCTCACGCTCACGAGCGCCACGATGAGCGCCGACGGCTACGCCGGAAAAGCCTACACCGGCGACGCCGCCGCGACGCAGAGCGCGGAGAACACGAGCTTCGCCAATCCCACGCTCGTCACGATGTCCGCGTGGGTCTTCGCAAACGCGTCCCCCGCCACGAGCGACCGCTACATCTGCAACTTCCACGCGAGCAACAACAGCCGGCTCCGGCTTTTGATGGCCAGCGGCACCAGCCGCATCCGCTTTTACTCGAGCCGCAGCACGGACGGACTGTGGGAGGCGCAATACAACGCGCCCGCCTATGAGTGGCTCCACGTCGCCGTGAGCTACGACACCACCTCCGCCGCCAACGAGCCCGCCATCTATATCAATGGCCGCCTCATCACAACGAACCGGATAGGCACTGCGCCCGCCGGCGCGCAGGTGGCAGCAACCGCCTTCCGCATCGGCGGAAATTCCAGCGCCGGCAATTCATGGTTCGGCCGGATCGACGAGGCGCGTGTTTACAACCGGCTCGTGCCAGCCGCGGAAATCCCACTGCTCGCGCTTGCATCAGCAATGAACGCCGCGCCCGTCGTGAGCGCGGGTCCCGGCAGCGACACATCCGTCGGCGTCGCATTCAATCTCGCCGGCACCGCCACCGACGACGGCGCGCCGAATCCGCCCGCGCTGCTCTCGCTCCAGTGGACGAAGATCAGCGGCCCAGGCGCCGCCGTCTTCGGCGCCGAGACCGCCGCCGCGACGACCGTCACGCTCGACGCCGCGGGCACCTACGTCCTGCGCCTCACCGCCGACGACGGCGCCGCGCGCACGCTCGGCGAGGTCACGGTGACCGCCACTTCGAGCGGACCGAGCTTCGCCTCGTGGATGGCGGGCTATCCGTCGCTCACCGGCCCCAGCGCGCTCGCCACTGCCGACCCGGACTTCGACGGTTTGAACAACCTCCTCGAATACGGTCTCGGCAGCGACCCCACCTCCGCCGCGAGCGCCGCCACGCCGACCCTCGGCAGGGAAAACATCTCCGGCACCGACTACATCACGCTCAGCTACGACAAGGACACGTCGAAAACGGACATCACCTACCAGGTGCAGGTCGCCACCGATCCCGCCGGCACCTGGAGCCCCGTGAGCGACGTGCTCGACGGCCCACCGGGCACCATCCAGCGCCGCAAGGCCAGCGTCGCAATCACCAGCCCGAAAAATTTCCTGCAGCTCAAAATCACCAAGCCCTGAATCGAATCACCCCCTTCTCAATGCGCATCCTCGTCGTCGCGCGTCCCGATCCGACCTTGCCGAGCGCCTCGACACCCACCGCGAACGCCAGCAAGCCCAGCACCAGAAGCTGACGCTGACCGACATGTATAACGTCTTGGAGAAGCTGCGGAGCCCCGCGACTCTTACTCTTACTCTTAATCCTAATCTTAATCTTAATCCTCAGTCGTCCCCGGAAGCGGCGGAGGGTGGAGTAAGATTAGGAGTAAGATTAAGATTAAGAGAGGAAGCGGCCCTCACTGCGAAGGGGCGCGCCATCCACGGGCAAGGCCTCGTCACCGTCCTCCGCCAGTTCCATGACGATCTCGACGCCGCAGTCGCCGAATCCATCCTCACCCACCTCCGCGCGCTGAACTCCCAACGCGCCGCCTCTCCAC
>JAYTML010000340.1:0-3361 GCA_043728655.1 Chthoniobacter sp.
GCGTATCTCGTGGATCTGGTGCCGCTCACGCTCGCGTTTTTCATCGCCGCCGGCGTCTCGGTCGCGCTGGTCACGGGCTACCTGTGGCGGGCGACGACAGTGAAATTTGCGCTCATCTCCGCGGTCGCGCAGTTCGCCTACATGGTGCTCTTCAGCTACAGCTTTTTCTTCGACGGGCTGACGGGAATCGCGATCACCATCGGCGCCATCATCACGCTCGCGCTGCTCATGGCCTTCACCGCTCGGGTGAAATGGGACGCGGCGCTCACCACGCGGCCCGTGCCGCCGCCGATGCCGACGTCTGCGGCTTGATCGCCGCCGAACGACCGCCCACTCTCCCGCCGCATGAAACCGCGCGTCCTCGTCGTCGAAGACGAGCCATCGATCCTCGACAACATCCTCTACACGCTCGAAACCGAGGGCTTTGAGCCGCACGGGTGCGCGACGGGCGGCGAGGCGCGCGCGGCCTTGCTCCGCGGGCCGTGGGCGCTGGTGGTGCTGGATGTCGGCCTGCCGGACATCGTCGGCTTCGACCTGTGCCGGGAGATCCGCCGCACCTCGAATCTGCCGATCATCTTCCTGACCGCGCGGGCCAGCGAGGTGGACCGGGTGGTCGGCCTGGAAATCGGCGGCGACGATTACATGGTGAAGCCGTTCAGCCCGCGCGAGCTGAGTGCGCGGGTGAAGGCGGTGCTCCGGCGCATGCAGGCCGCGCCCGCGCCGGCGGAAAGCGCGCCCGCGGCGGATGGTGTGTTCCGCATTGATGAGGAGCGCGCGCAGATTCACTTCACCGGCGTGCGGCTGATTCTGTCTGGCACGGAGTTCCGGCTGCTGCGCGCGCTGTGCGCGAAACCGGGACGCGTTTTCTCCCGCGCGCAGCTCATGGACATCGCGTGGGACGACCCCGGGGCGGCGCTGGAGCGCACCGTGGATGCGCACATCAAGAGCCTCCGCGCGAAGCTCAAGGAAGTGCGCCGCGAGGCCGATCCCATCGAGACGCACCGAGGCTTCGGCTACTCGCTGCGCGAGGTTTTGTGAGCACGACTTCGCGCATCCTGCTGGGCTTTCTCGTCTTCCTCGCGGCGGGGCTTTACGCCTTCGATGACAAGCTGACCCAGCGCGTCGAGCGGCAGTATTTGGAAGCCGCCGAGGAATCCATGGTGGATGTCGCGCAGCTCCTCGCGGCCCGTCTGGAGGCCGAGGCATTCGACATCGCGGGGCTGCGGCGCGAATGGGACGCTGCGCGAAAGCGGGAGTTTGCGGCGCGGATTTACGACCTCACGAAGACGACGCTGGACATGAATCTCTACGTCACCGACGAGCGCGGCACCGTCGTCTTCGACTCCGACGGAGGACGCCTCGAGGGGCAGGACTTGCGCGGACGGCGCGACGTGGCGCTCACGCTCGCCGGGCAATATGGCGCGCGCTCGACGCTGCTCGATCCGGAGGACGCGGACAGCTCGGTGATGTTTGTCGCCGCTCCGATCCGGCGGGACGGGCGGATCGCCGGCGTGGTCAGCGTGTCAAAGGCGCAGCGCAGCCTTTTCGCGTTTCGCGATGAAACGCGGCTGTGGATCCGGACGCTCGGGCTGATCTATTTCGGCGCGGTGGCGGTCGGCACGTATCTGGTCGTCACGCTTTTCTCCCGGCCCATCCGCCGGCTCACGGCCTACGCGCAGGCCGTGGCGCGCGGCGAGCGGGCGGTGCCGCCGCGGGGAGGTTCGGGCGAGGCGGCCACGCTCGGGCGGGCCTTTGAGGAGATGCGGGACGCGCTGGAAAACCGCGCCTACGTGGAGAACTACGTGCAGACCGTGACGCACGAAATGAAGAGCCCCGTGGCCGCGATCCGCGGCGCGGCCGAGCTGCTGCACGAGGAAATGCCGCCGGAGCGGCGCGCGAAATTCGTGGCGAACATTCAGGCCGAGGCGCGGCGGCTGCAGAACATCATAGACCGACTCCTCGCGCTCTCCGCGCTGGAGAGCCGGAAGAAGCTGGATCATCCCGAGGCGATCCCGCTCGCCGATCTCGCGCAAGCCGTGTGCGCCCAGCTCCAGCCCGCCGCCGAGTCCCGCGCCCTGCGCGTGGACGTCACTTGCGACGGGCAGCCCGAGGTGCTCGGCGAATCCTTTCTCCTGGAAAGCGCGCTCCACAACCTCCTGCAAAACGCCATCGACTTCTCGCCCGAGGGCGGCGCGATTTTTGTCCGCGTCGCACCCGATGTGGCGGGGCGGAGCGCCGAGATCACCGTCGAGGATGAGGGGCCCGGCATTCCCGACTACGCGCTGCCGCGGCTCTTCGAGCGGTTTTACTCGCTCGCGCGTCCCGGCAATGGCCGGAAAAGCTCCGGCCTCGGGCTGTGCTTTGTCCGCGAAGCCGCCGCGCTCCACGGCGGGAGCATCGAGGTGGAGAACCGGCCGGACTCCACCGGCACGCGTGCCACGCTGCGCCTGCCGCTGCGCGCCGGCGGTAAATAGAGCGGCGGGCTCGGGCGCGCGATGCAGTGCGCCACCGGGAGTTTGGGACGCGCGGGAGCGCGTCCCTCCGGGTTGGGAGTTGGATTCGGGGCGCGGCGTGACAAGCGGTGGGGGCTTCTGCTATCCGACTGGGGCATGGCGGAACCTGACGACAGTCTCACGCGAGCTGACGGCGCACTGCCGACGAGGATCGGCGGGGGGCTGCCGGGCGATCATCGCGCGGACGGATTGCCGAACGCGAGGGTGTCTGTCGGCCGGAGGCATGGCTGGGAGCCGCCGACGGCGGAGGAGGTCGCCCGCCTTTTTCCCGGCTATGAACGAGTCTCCATGATCGGGCGGGGTGCGATGGGCGCGGTGTACGAGGCGCATCAGATCGCGCTGGATCGAAAGGTCGCGATCAAGCTGCTGCCTCTGGAGATCAGCGGGGACGAGGTTTTCGTCGAGCGTTTCCGCCGCGAGGCACGCGCGCTGGCTAGGCTCAATCACCCGAACATCATCTCGGTGTATGAGTTTGGCTCCACGTTGGCGGGGCATCTGTTCTTTGTGATGGAATTCGTGGCGGGGGCGAATCTGCGCGAGATGATTCATGGGCCGGGAGTCGCGCCGGCGCAGGCGGTGGAGATCTTTGGCGGCGTGTGCGACGCGCTCGCCTATGCGCACGGCAAGGGCGTGGTGCACCGCGACATCAAGCCGGCAAACGTGATGGTGAGCGCGGATGGGCAGGTCAAGGTGGCGGACTTCGGGCTGGTGCGGCTTGTGGATTCCGCTGCGGGGGATGCCGGCCATACGGTCACCGGGACGGTGATCGGCACGCCGGAGTACATGTCGCCGGAGCAGATGCGCGGGATCGACGTCGATCGCCGGGCGGACATCTACAGCCTGGGGGT
>JAYTML010000341.1:0-1861 GCA_043728655.1 Chthoniobacter sp.
CGTTCGCCCGAGCAATTCCACGACCTCCTCCTCCGCGAGCGCGTCACGGTTTTAAACCAAACGCCCTCCGCCTTCCGGCAGCTCATCGCCGCGGACGAGTCCGTCCATCAGCCATCAACCCTCAACCATCAACCCTCCTCCGCTCTGCGCCTCGTCATCTTCGGCGGCGAGGCGCTGGAGATGCAGAGCCTCCGCCCGTGGTTCGACCGCCACGGCGATGAAAGGCCGCAGCTCGTCAATATGTACGGCATCACCGAGACGACCGTACACGTCACCTACCGCCCGCTCCGCGCCAGCGATCTCCAGGCCGGCAGCGTCATCGGCATTCCCATTCCCGATCTCCGCATCCACATCCTCGATTCCGCGCTCCGCCCCGTTCCCATCGGCGTTCCCGGCGAGCTGTTCGTCGGCGGAGCCGGTGTCGCCCGCGGCTACCTGCGCCGCCCCGAGCTCACGGCCGAGCGCTTCATCGCGAGCCCGTTCGCCGACGGCGAACGCCTCTACCGCACCGGCGACCTCGCCCGCTGGCTGCCCGGCCGCGACATCGAGTATCTCGGCCGCATCGACCAGCAGGTAAAGATCCGCGGCTTCCGCATCGAGCTGGGTGAAATCGAATCGCTCCTCTCGCAGCATCCCGCCATCCGCGAGGCCGCGGTCGTCGCGCGTGCCGAACCCGGCGGGGAAAAGCGCCTCGTCGCCTACTTCGTCCCGCGTGGTGAAACGCCGTCCACCCACGAACTCCGCGCGCACCTCAAGACGCGCCTGCCCGACTACATGCTGCCAGCGGCCTTCCTCGCGCTCGACCGCCTGCCGCTCACCGGCAATGGCAAGCTCGACACCCGCGCGCTCCCCGCACCCGAGCCATCGCGACCCGACCTCGCCTCGCGCTTCGTCGCCCCGCGCACGCCCGCCGAGTCCGCGCTCGCGGACATCTGGCAGCGCGTCCTCCGCCTTGAGCGCGTAGGCGTGAATGACAACTTCTTCGAACTCGGCGGCGACTCCATCCTTTCGATCCTCATCATCTCGCAGGCCCGCAAAGCCGGCCTCCTGCTCACGCCAAAGCATCTCTTCGATCACCAGACCATCGCCGATCTCGCCGCGGTCGTCCCCGCCCCGGCAGCCGCCACGCCGGACGATGCCGAGTCCGGCGAAGCCCCGCTCACACCGATCCAGCGCTGGTTCTTCGACCACGATTTCGCAGACCCGCACCACTGGAATCAGTCGTTTGTTTTCCGCTGCGACGAACCGCTCGACCTCGCCGCGCTCGAACTCGCCGTCGAAGCCGTCGCGCGCCGGATGGAGGCAGCCGTCCTGCCAGCAGCCACCCGCGACGATGCGAAACGCGCCCCCGCCTTTTTCCGCTCCCCGGCGCTCTCCGAGGCGGACATCGCCAGCGCATCGGCCGAGGCGCAGGCCAGCCTCGACCTCCGCCACGGTCCGCTTCTCCGCGTCGTCCACTTCGCGCCCGACGCCGCACGCACCACGCGCCTGCTTATCGTCGCCCACCATCTCGCGATCGACGGCGTCTCATGGCCCATCCTGATCGACGATCTCGAAACCGCGTACGGCCAGGCGGCCGCCCGCAGCCCGATCCAGCTCGCCGCGCCCGCCACCTCGCCCGCCCACTGGGCGCGTCTGCTCACGAGCGCTGCCGCATCCCCGGCGGTCCGCGCGGACATCGCCTACTGGCAGTCACTCGCGGAGAAAGGCGGCACCCAGCTCCCGCTCGATCACGCCACGGGCGAAAACACCGAGGCATCCGCGCGGACGATCGCCATCTCGCTCGACGAAGGCGAAACGACCGCGCTGCTCCAGCGCGTCCCCGCCATGCGCCAGACACGCATCAATGACGTGCTCCTCG
>JAYTML010000342.1:0-5970 GCA_043728655.1 Chthoniobacter sp.
GCCGGGGTGATTTCCTACGTGCATCAGTCCTTCGGCAACGATCTCCCGATCGTGAAGCCCGAGGAAGTCGCCAAAGTCCGCGCAGCCACCAAGGACCGCTCCGTCTTCTACATGGTGGATGAAATCCTGAAGGAACATCCGCTGGAGAAATAGCAGCGGAACACCACCCCGCCGCCACAAGGTGTCCATCAAATCGGGGCAAGCCCACCAAAGAGCCTGAGCAGCGCAAAAGTTGGGCGCGGCGCCAATTAAGCGTTGCCAGCCGGGGCTTTGCCCATAAACTCCCGCCCCTTCCCAAAAAGAGAGTGTCTATGTTCCCAGTTTTTGCCGCATTTCTGACTGATTCCGGGCTCGCCCTATCCATGGTTTGCGCCGCGGTCGGCCTCGGTTTCGCACTGTATTTGATCAAAACGATCATCCGCTCGCCTGCGGGCAACGAGCGCATGCGGCAGATCGCCGGAGCCATCGAGGAAGGCGCGAAGGCGTATCTCGGGAGGCAGGTGCGTTCGATCGCGATGATCGCAGTCCTGATCACGGTGCTGGTGGCGTGGTTCAAGGATCTGCCGACGGCAGCGGGCTTCGTGCTCGGAGCGGTGTGCTCGCTGGCTGCGGGCTTCATCGGCATGCGGCTCGCGGTGCTGGCGAATGTGCGGACGGCGCAGGGGGCGACGGTGAGCCGGAAGACGGCGATGCAGGCCGCGTTCAACGGGGGCGCGGTGACGGGCTTGCTTGTGGTCGGGCTGGCGTTGCTTTCGGTCGGTGGATTCTGGGCTGTGACGCTGAAGATGTTTGGCGAAACCAAGGCGCTGTCGTCGCTCGTGGGCGTGGCGCTGGGTGCGTCGCTGATTTCGGTTTTCGCGCGACTCGGGGGCGGCATCTATACAAAGGCGGCGGACGTGGGCGCGGACCTGGTGGGAAAGGTGGAGTCGAACCTCGATGAGGATGATCCCCGCAACCCGGCGACGATCGCCGACAACGTGGGCGACAACGTGGGCGACTGCGCGGGCATGGCGGCGGACGTTTTTGAAACCTACGCGGTGACGCTGATCGGCACGGTGCTGGTGGGTGCGCTGACGGCGGGCCTGGGGGCGCCGGTCGTGTATCCGTTCGTGCTCGGCGGGCTCGCGATTCTCGCGTCGATCGCTGGCATCATGTTTGTGAACGTGACGAATCTGAAGCCGGGCAATGCGCTGATGGGCGGGGTGCTGCTGAGCGCGCTGATCTGCGCGGCGATGTTCTGGCCTGTGACCATGGCGATGTTTCCCAATGGGCTGGAGGCGAAGGACGTTCTCGGCCTCGGCACTGCGACCTACAGCGCGGGGAGCATTTATTTTGCATCAGTCATCGGCCTGCTGATGACGGGTGCGGCGGTGCTGATCACGAACTACTACACGTCCACCGACTACTCGCCCGTGCGCAAGATCGCGGCGGCGAGCGTGACAGGGCACGCGACGAACATCATCGCCGGCCTCGGCATGGGCATGCACGCGACGGCGCTGCCGGTGGGGTGCATCGCGGCGAGCATCTGGCTGAGCTACGGCGCGGCCGGGCTCTACGGCATCTCCGTCGCCGTCATGGCGATGCTCTCGATGGCCGGAATCATCATCTCGCTCGATGCCTTCGGCCCGATCACCGACAACGCCGGCGGAATCGCGGTGATGAGCGGTCTGCCAAAGGAAGTGCGCGCGATCACCGACGATCTCGATGCGGTGGGCAACACGATGAAGGCGGTGACGAAAGGCTACGCCATCGCGTCCGCCGGGCTCGCGGCGATCGTCCTCTTTGGTTCGTATTTCGTGGATCTGAAACACCACCTCGAAAGCCCGCTGAGCCACCTCAAGCTCAACGCAGCGCAGATCGAGAACGTGCTCTCGTTTTCCCTCAAGGATCCAAAGGTGATCATCGGTCTCTTTCTCGGCGGCCTGCTGCCGTATCTGTTCTCCGCATTCTCCATGAATGCGGTGGGCCGCGCAGCGGGTGCGGTCGTGACCGAGGTGCGCCGCCAGCTCGCGGCCAAGCCCGGTATTCTGCGCGGTGAAGACACGCCGGACTACGGGACGTGCGTGGACATCGTGACCAAGGCGGCGCTCAAGGAAATGATCGTGCCGGCGCTGATTCCCGTGGTCGCAGTCGTGCTCGTGGGCGCGTTCGGCGCAGAGGGTGCGAAGATGCTGGGCGGCGTGCTCGTGGGCAGCATCGTGACGGGGCTTTTCATGGGGATCTCGATGACCAGCTCCGGCGGCGCGTGGGACAATGCGAAGAAATACATCGAGGAAGGCCACCACGGCGGAAAGGGCAGCGAGGCGCACAAGGCGGCCGTCACCGGCGACACCGTGGGCGACCCCTACAAGGACACCAGCGGCCCTGCGATCAACCCGATGATCAAGGTGGTGAACATCGTGGCGATCCTGATCATCCCGATCTTTTTCTAAGCCAGGGAAGTCGGAATAAAGACGCCCTTTCAGCCTCTCGCGGAAAGTGGCATCCCCGTCCTCCTCGTCGGCGGTCATGCGCTGCATGTGTATCGCTACACGCGGCAGACCATCGACTTCGATTTCATGCTGGCCCAGCCGAACTATGAGCGCTTGCACGATTATCTCGTGATGCAGGGATTTCGTGAGGAGGGACGGATGGGGCAGTTTGGCAGTTTGGTCGTTTTCGTCCCGGACCGGATGCCGAGCCGGTAATGGACATTGCTCGGGTCGATGAGCGCACCTTTGGGCGATTGTGGGAGGCCGTGGAAGACCATGCCTGGGGAGAGGCGAGGCTGCGGGTGCCGGCCTTTGTCCACCTCATCGCGCTGAAACTGCACGCGGCCAAGAGCAGGCACCGGACAGCGCGTGACGTGGCGGATGTTTTCGAGCTCCTGCGCCTCAATCCAGGACGCTGTGCCGAGGCAGACCTGGAAGCGACTTGCCTTCGTTACGGACCGCCCGGAATCTGCCAGCAACTGGAGAACTTTCCGCCGTATGAACACCCGCAGCCTTGATCTCGATCTCGACCTGCCCACCGACATTCCCGATTTGCCTCCGCCGTGGCCGCCCACGGATGTGGCGATCGAGTGGTGGATGAACTGCGCTGAGTGGTATCCGAATCCAGTGCCCTTGAGGAGCGCTTGAACCGGCAAGCGCGTGAACACCAGAGCGAGCCATTTGTGTTAGGATAGCCCGTGCGATTCTCGCGCTTGAGAAAAGCACGGCGTTTTCCAAAGCAGGGAGTGCCCGGCATGCCGGAGTGTGTTTTCTGTTTAGCATTTCGTGACCGATGATTGCGTGATCGAGTGACAGCTGCGAATCCGTCAAACAACGCCCCAGATCGGACTCCCCGCCGGTGCCGCCGCTGGCTGAGAGGCGTGGCGTTGTTGTCCGTGATATTTGTCCTGCTGTTCATTTACAACGGCACCAACACGTCTTGGAAGACACCCGACTTTGGTGTCACGAATGTTCCGCCGGACACGAAACATGTCGGCGAGTTGCGAGTGCTCACCTGGAACATCGCCAAATGCGATGCCTGCCAAAGCAACCTGCTCTTCCGGTCAACCGCCGACGTGAGAGCGCATCTCGAAAAAATCGCGGCAGTCATTCGGGCAGAGCAGCCAGACTTGGTGGCTTTGACGGAAATCAACTTGGAGTGCGGGCCGTGTCCTGTGAATCAGGTCGAGCACTTGGCCCGTGCCTTGGAAATGCACGCGTGGGCGTTCGGCGAGAACAGTTCTTTTGGGGTGCCTTTCTTCCGCATTCGCACAGGCAATGCCCTGTTGTCCCGACTCCCGCTGCGGGGTCTGGAAGTGCAGCAACTCACACGCGGCACGCCGTTTTACTATCCACGCAATAACCGACGCCTGCTCTGGTGCGAAGTTATCCTCAACGGGTTCCCGCTGCTCGCCGCCGGCCTGCGAAACGACTCTTTTAACCCAGAGAACAACTTCCTTCAGGTTGAGCAAATCCTCCACAAGCTCGACGGTCGCCCAGCGATCTTCGCCGGAGATTTCAACGTCAGACCCGAGCAGGCTGCGATGAAACGCTGGCGTAACTCAGGTCTCTTTATCGGCGATTGGGCAGGAGCACCCACTTTCCCATCCGAATCCCCGAATCGCCGCATCGATGAGATCCTCGCACCCGTCGAATGGAGACTGGTTTCAAGCAGGGTGCTTAACAGCGATTTGTCCGATCACCTACCTGTGGTCAGCGTATTTGAAGTGCGCAAAGTGACGCGCTGATACAATCTGACTGCCACTTTCACGCGTGGCCGACTCTCCAGAAAATCGTCACTCTCACCCCGCGCGTCGTTGGCTTGGCCGCATCTTTCGCGGTTTCGGCTGGTTCCTCCTTCTCGTAGTTGCCTGGTGGGCTTTCATCGCCGCCCGCATCCTGTCTTTCGCTGAACGCGATTTCGCGCAGAAATCCGACGTCATTATCGTGCTCGGGGCCGCCGTGCGGAAAGGGCAGCCGTCTCCGGCATTCAGCGGTCGCATCCGGCACGCCCTGGAACTCCACGAAAAAGGTCTCGCACCGAAAATCCTTTTCACCGGCGGGCTCGGACACGATGGCCTCGTCCCCGAGGCCGAGGTCGCCAGTCGCGCCGCGCAGAGCGCCGGCGTCCCAGCCGGGGAAATCCTCACCGAAACCGTTTCCACAAAGACTTGGGAGAACATCACCGAAGCCCGGCGGCTGATGCGGGAACATGGCTTGCGGAGCGCGATCATCGTGAGCGACCCATTCCATCTGTATCGCGCGCAGCTCATGGCCGACGACGCCGGGATCGCGGCCTGCACCTCACCCACACCGCACACGGCATTTCAAACGTGGCGCACGAAAATCCCATTCCTTCTCAATGAAGTGCGGCTCTGCCAGTCGCACCAGATCGCCGGCGCGTTCGGGGCGCGGTGAGGAGTCGGGGTCAGCTTTAGGATCGAAAATCCTCTCTTGTGACAAAGCTGAGGGCTTCGTCATGCCGGATGGCTGGGGAAAGCTGCGCTTCGTGGCCGGAGGAGGGACACGGGCCTGGCTGGTGTCCGGCGTGTGAACTGGCCAGCGTAGGCCGCGAATGACTGAGCCGCCCGCCTTCCGCGCTCGACATGCGGGTTTCGGCGGAGCGAAATCGCGGGCTGATGAAAACGCTTTTCCTGACGAACGAATTTCCTCCCATCATCTATGGCGGCGCGGGGGTGCATGTGGATTACCTGTCGCGGGAGCTGGCGAAGCTGATGGAGGTGGAGGTGCGGTGCTATGGAAAGGAGATGCGGGAGGTGCGGGTGGATACCGCGGCGCTGAAGGCGACGGGGTACGGGCTGGATGCGGGCGGGTGGACGGCGCCGAAGCAGTTGCAGTCGGTCTTTGGCGCGGTGCAGCGGTGCCTGGACTGGAACACGACGGCGGTCGATGCGGACATCGTGCATCTGCATACTTGGTACACCCATCTCGGCGGGATCATGGCGAAGCTGAACTACGGCATCCCGATGGTGCTGACGGTGCATTCGCTGGAGCCGCTGCGGCCTTGGAAGCGCGAGCAGCTCGGGGGTGGATATGACTTTTCCTGCTGGGTGGAAAAGACTGCGATGGAAATGGCGGATGCGGTGATCGCCGTGAGCGCGGAGACGAAGGCGGATGTGCTGCGGCTTTTCAATGTACCGGAGGAGCGCGTCGAGGTGATCTACAATGGAATCGACCTCGCGGAGTACCGGAAGATCTCGACGACGGCGGCGCTGGAAAAATACGGGGTGGATCCATGCACTCCATTCGTGCTCTTCGTGGGGCGGATCACACGGCAGAAGGGCATCGTGCATCTGGTGAACGCGATCAAATATATGGATCCCGGTTTCCAAATCGTGCTCTGCGCGGGTGCGCCGGATACGCCGGAGATCGCGGCGGAGATGAAGGCGGCGGTGGCGGCGGCGACGGCACAGCGCGCCGGGGTGATCTGGATCGAGGAGATGGTGAACAAGGCGACGGTGTACGAGCTTTACTCGCA
>JAYTML010000343.1:0-1977 GCA_043728655.1 Chthoniobacter sp.
TTGTTCCGCTCGATGATCTTCTCCTTCACGATGCCATCGCCATGCGGCGCATCGTGGTTTCCCAGAATCTCGCAGACAGGGTATTTCAGCGCTCCGCCCTCGCCATTCAGCCCGTAGTCCGCGAGCCACGTTTTCAGCTCCGTCTGCTGCATCGCAGTGAAAACGCCGCCCCGTTTGTCGCCAGTGTCGATGAGATCGCCGACGTGAATGACGCCGCGCGGCTCACCCACGCTGCCCGCCCGCGCCGCCTCGGGGATCGCCGCGCCGCGCAGCCCGTTGAGCGTCTTGATGAGCCCGGCGTTGGTCGCCGCAGAGACGGCATCCAACTCCTCCGGCTTCTCCTTGTTCGCGAGATAATGCGTGTCGCCGAGGACGAAGAAGCTGAGCTTGAAAGGTTCGGCGGCGCGGGCCTTCGGCGCGAAAAGGGAAGCCGTGGCCGCGGCAGTCGTGCCGATAAAGGCGCGGCGGGTGATGGGGAGGTGTTTCATTTTGGGGGGAGGAACGCCTGGAAGGAGATAGGCTGTCCGCGGATTTTCACAATGCGCGGATATGGAGTGCGGCGATTCATCGCCGCTTTCGGTGGACGGCGGAGCCGGCGGCGGGTGAGGGGCGCGTCACCCCGGCTCCGCACCGCGGAACCACAGCACCGATGAATCGGCGCACTCCATAGTTACCGCTTCGCAGCGGGTGCGGGGATCTTTTTAAACCGCTGCGTGAGCTCGACGAGCGGTCCCTCGACGCCGAGGCGCTCCAGCGAACTCGCGCCGACGAAGCCGACGCAATCGGTGTGCATGTTCACGTAGGCCGCGTCGTCCGGCGTGGCGATGGGGCCACCGTGGCTGAGGAAGAAGATGTCCTTCCGACCCGTCGAGCGCCCGCCTTCGATGATCGCCTGGGTGCGGCGCACCGCGTCGTCCATCGGCACCACCGCACCGGTGACACCGATGCTGCCGCCGACGGTCGTGCCGACGTGCGCGATGATCGCGTCCGCGCCGACATCGGCCATCCGCTTCGCCTCCTCGGCGGTGGCGACATAGACGATGGTGAAGAGGTCCATCCGGTGCGCGAGCGCGACCATCTCGAACTCTTTCTCCACGCTCATCCCGGTCTCCTCGAGCACACGGCGGAACTGTCCATCGACGATGGTGTGCGTGGGAAAATTGTTCACGCCGCTGAAGCCCATGTCCTTCACCTTGCCCAGCCAGTGCCACATGCGGCGGCGCGGGTCGGTGGCGTGGACGCCGCAGATGACGGGCACTTCCTCGACGATGGGCAGCACCTCGTATTCGCCGATGTCCATGGCGACCTGATTGGCGTCGTCATAGGCCATGAGGCCGCACGTCGAGCCGTGGCCGGCCATGCGGAAGCGGCCGGAGTTGTAGATGATGATGATGTCGGCGCCGCCCTTCTCGATGAACTTCGCGCTGATGCCCGTGCCGGCGCCGGCGGCGATGATGGCCTCGCCGCGGTCGAGCGTGGCTTGCAGGCGGGCGCGGACTTCGAGCCGCGTGTAGGGATTTCCTTTTCCGGTCCAGGGATTTGGCATGGTGGTGTCGAGTGGGGTCTTGAGTTTGAAAGGGCGCGGCTGTTCGTGGAACGCGCGACGCCATAAAGACAGCGGGAAGCGGCGAGGGAAAGGATTTGTGCTTTTCCGATAGAAGATGGTGGAGGCACCCGTCGGAAATCGGGGACGCGCCGGAGCGCGTCCCTCCGGGTTTAGCGGGCGGCGCCGGGCACCGTCATGGTCTGCACGGCGGAGGCGGCCCCGGCGGCGTCGGCGGCGATGATATTGACCACGTCGTATTCGCCGACGAAGGGCGAGCGGGTGTGGATGACGGCGGCCTGACCCGCCGACGGGATGGAAAAGGCACGCGGAAAAATCTCGGCGCGGAGCTGGTCGAGGATCAGGACGTTGTTCGCCGGCGTGCCGAAGAGGATGAGATCGCTCGGGATCGTCCTCCACTGCGGGTAGCGGTG
>JAYTML010000344.1:0-4047 GCA_043728655.1 Chthoniobacter sp.
TGTCGGGAGCGGATTCCACGGGCGCGAAACTGAGCTATCGCCTGCGCCTCGGCGACTTTGTTTTTGATCCTCGTTCCCAAAGTGGAGTGCTCTGAGATCGAGAGGCAATTTGCTCGCGAGTGGAGGCTTGCTGCTCCCCGGCGATGCCGGCGAGGCGGGCATCATGGGCGTCAATGACAACGTAACCCTGGAGAGGGGCTCGATGCTCAAGCTCGAACTCCTCAAAGAGCGCAAGGCTCTGCGCCCGAATCTGCCCGTCCTCGTCCTCACGATGAACGACGAATCGCTTTACGCCGAGGATGATGACCGCGCGAGGCAGCCGAATATTTTGGCGAGGTCTTTCAATGCCTGCGCAACTTTGCCAAAAGCTCCGGTCGCTCCACACCAAAACACGATGCGCAATACTCACGTTTGGAAAACCACCACCGCCGAAGGCGAGAAACGCGAAGTCCGCGCCGAGAAATTCGGCAAGCGCTGGCGCCTGCAGGCCAAGCTCAAGCACGACCCCTCGTGGACCTACTACGACGAGCCGCTGATGGAGGATCTGGTCGCGCTTCGCGACGTGCTCTTCCGCAAATACCAGCGAAAGCATCTCTCCCACGATGACCTCGCGGCGATCGAGAAGATGATCACGGATCGCGGCGGGACGTGGGTGGAGGCGGATGAGGCAGAAGAAGCGTGATGGATGCGCGGCGTGCCATCGTCGAATACCGAAGCGTCATTCTGAGCGGAGTTCCGGCGGGTTTCGCTCCGCATCGCAAAGCCGAAGCTCCGCTCGCAGGCTGTAAAAAAAGCCATTGGAGTTTCTCCCCTTCGCGGGACTGGCGCAGGAGCGCCGGGCCCGGCGCGCAGGAGCGCTTGGCTCCGAGGGGGATCAGCGGAGCCAGGCGCTCCTGCGCCCGGACTCCTCGACTGATTTCACAGTCTCACAGGATGACGGTGTGCCTTTATGAAAGCTGAAACGCGATCCGCGGCCGCCGCTGACAAGGCGCACGCGTGGCACCCGTTCACGCAGCACGAGGCGTGGTGCGCGGCGGAGCATGAGCCGCTGGTGCTGGTGGAGGGCGAGGGCGCGCTGCTGCGCGACAGCGAGGGGCGGGAATACATCGACGGCAACTCCTCAATCTGGACGAATCTGCACGGGCACCGGCATCCGCGGATCGCCGCGGCGATCCGCGCGCAGCTCGACCGCGTGGCGCACACGTCATTTCTCGGCTTCACGCATCCGCCCGCCGCGCAGCTTGCGGAGGAGCTGGTCGCGCTCTGGCCGGCGGATTCGCTGACGCGCGTCTTCTTTTCCGACGACGGCTCCACGGCGATCGAGGTGGCATTGAAAATGGCGGCGCAATTCTGGCAGCAGAGCGGTCAGCCGCAGCGTACGCGCTTCGTGGCGTTCTCCGGCGCGTATCACGGCGACACGATGGGCGCGTCGAGTCTCGGCGGCATCCCGGCGTTTCACGGAAAGTTTTCCGCGTGGCAGTTTCCGGCGGAGCACGTCGCATCGATGCACAAGCTGCGGGAGCGGGAGCCGGAGAAGATCGCGGCGGTGGTGATCGAGCCGCTGATCCAGGGCGCCGCCGGCATGCGGCTCTGGCCGCGCGGGATGCTGGCCGAACTGCGCGCGTGGTGCGATGCGCAGGGTGTGCTGCTCATCCTTGATGAAGTGATGACGGGCTTTGGCCGTACGGGGACGATGTTTGCGTGCGAGCAGGAGGGCGTGATCCCGGATTTCATCGCGCTGGCAAAAGGGCTGACCGGCGGCTACCTGCCGCTGTCGGCGACGCTCACGACGGAGCGCATTTTCTCCGCCTTTCTCGGCGGTCCCGATCGCACGCTGTACTACGGTCACAGCTACACCGCGAACCCGCTCGGCTGCGCCGCGGCGCTGGCGAATCTCGCGATCTTCCGCGAAGAGCAAGTGCTGGAGCGACTGCAGGGGCAGATCGCGCGCTTCGCCGGACTGCTCGCCGGGCTGCGCCCGCAGCCGGGCGTGGGTGAGGTGCGGCAGTGCGGATTCATCGCGGGGATCGAGCTGCGGCGGGAAAACGGCGAGCCTTTTCCACCCGATGATCTGACCGGCGCGCGCGTCTGTCTTGCGGCGCGAAAGCACGGACTGCTCACGCGGCCGATTCACGATCTGGTGGTGCTGATGCCGCCGTACTGCATCACGGATGCGCAGCTCGCGCGCGCAGTCGAGGCGGTGCGGCTGGCGATCAGCGAAGTGTGTGGCGGGCGGAATTCGCGCGGGGAGTGATTGAAGGCGCGTCGCGATCTCATTGCGGTGTCTTCTTCTCATTTATCTTCGCCCCGAGCGCAGGAGCGCGCGGCTCGGCGCGCAGCCATTTTCACGATGATTTACGAACACCAATCGCCGCGTTAATTTGCACCCCATGAAAATCATCGCCCTCCTCTCCGCCGTTGCCGCGCTCGCTGCGCTGAGTTCCTCCGCTTTCGCCAAGATCAAAACCGAGGTCGTGGAGTACAAGGATGGCGACACGGTGTGCGAGGGCTTTCTCGCCTACGACGACGCCAGCGACAAACCGCGGCCGGGCGTGCTCGTGGTGCAGGATTGGACCGGGCTGGGCGACTATGTGAAAGGCCGCGCGGAGCAGCTTGCGGGGCTGGGATACGTGGCGTTTTGCGCCGACATCTACGGCAAGGGCGTGCGGCCGACGGACCCGAAGGACTGCGCCGCGCAGGCCGGCAAATACAAGGGCGACCGCCCCGTGCTGCGGGCGCGCGTGAAGGCGGGGCTGGATCAGCTCGTGAAGAATCCGCTCGTGCAAAAGGACAGGGTCGCGGCGATCGGCTACTGCTTCGGCGGGACGACGGTGCTGGAACTGGCGCGGAGCGGCGCGGACGTGCAGGCGATCGTGAGCTTCCACGGCGGGCTCGACTCGCCGACGCCGGAGGACGCGAAGAACATCAAAGGCCGGGTGCTCGTCTGCCACGGTGCCGACGATCCGTTTGTGAAGTCTGCCGAGGTTGCGGCCTTCAAGGAGGAGATGGCGAAGGGCGCGGTGAAGAACAAATTCGTGGCGTATCCGGGCGCGGTGCATTCCTTCACGAATCCGAAGGCGGGCAGCGACAACAGCAAAGGCGCGGCCTACAACGAAGCGGCGGACAAGGCCTCGTGGGCGGAGATGAAGGGGTTCTTCGCCGAGGTGCTCGGGAAGTAGGCGCGGGCGCTAATCCCGGGTGAACTTCGCCGCGAAGGCACCGTCCACGGCGTCGGCGAAGGGGAGGGTGCGGCGGCTTTCGAGGAAGCGGAGGCCGGGGATGGCGGCTAGCGCCTGTTCGACGACGCGTTCGTTTTCCTCCGGCTCGAGCGAGCAGGTGGAATAGACGAGCGAGCCACCCGGCTTGAGGAGGGTGGCGGTGCGCCTGAGCAGCGCGAGCTGCTGGGCGGGCATGCGGATGAAGTCCTCGTCGGTGAGCCGCCAGCGGACATCGACGCGCCGGCGGATGACGCCGGTATTGCTGCACGGGGCATCGACGAGGATGCGGTCAAAGCTGCCCGGCGTGAGCGGCGGGCCGGCCTGCATGCAGTCGTGCTGGATGGCCTGGGCGATGGTGACGCCGAGCCGTGCGATGTTTTCGCGCAGGCGGGCGACGCGGCTTTCGTAGAGATCGCAGGCGACGATGCGGCCCTCGTTGCGCATAAGCTGGGCGAGGTAGGTGGTCTTGCCGCCGGGCGCGGCGCACGCGTCGAGCACGAAGTCGCCGGGCTGCGGCGCGAGGAGATCGCACGCCATGAGGGTGCTCGGGTCCTGCACGTAGCAGAGGCCGTGGGCGATCCACGAATACGGGATCTGCTTCACCCGGATGGCGAGCGGGTGCGCGGGCGACGGCTCGGCGGAAGGCGCGCTGCGGAGGAGCTCGCCGGGGGTGACGCGGAGTTCATTGGCGCGGACGTGGACGTCGGCGGGGCGGTTGTTCCACTCGCAGAGGAGGCGGGTGGCGTCGGGGCCAAAGGCGGCGTTCCAGCGGGCGAGGAGGAATTCCGGATGGGAGGTGGCGACTGCGGGGCCGGCGGCGGCGAGCGCG
>JAYTML010000345.1:0-4603 GCA_043728655.1 Chthoniobacter sp.
GGCGGCAGGGCGAGGGCAAAGGGCGGCATTTGCCCCGGTGAGAAAGCGAGGACCATGCCCGCGCCGCGAGACGGGCCGCTATTTCAGCTCCAGCGCCCCTGCCGGGAGCCGGTCACCGCCGCTCCGCCCCGTCGCACAGCAGAGTCCACCCCGCGGCGATCCCGCGCCGCACAAACTCTGTTCGCCGCGCAACATGCCGCTGCCAGGCATCGCACACCGCATGTGGAGCCGGCAATTCCTCGCGGTTCACCAGCGTCTCCGGGTCATTGTCTTGAGGCGTCAGCAGACACGGCGTACCGGCGTAGAATCGCAGCGCCATGCTGAGCAGGAGGTCGCAGTCTTGAAGGGGCAGGCGGTAACCCGCCTTCCAGCGGAAAGCCTCATTCCAGTGCAAATCCCGTGTCCGAACGAAATACGAGCGCACCGCAAAATCAACCTGCACAGGAGCCGCCCCGCGCTTCGCCTCATCGGCGCGGTAGCCTCCAGACGCCGGCCAATGCCGCCCAAGCTGACTGAGGACGGCGAATTCCCCGATGCGGCCCGCCCATTCGAGAAAGTGTTCGAGACAGCGCCGCCCCGGCGCCATGTCATTGTCCTGCCAGTACGTGAATTCGCAGTCAAAAGCACCCGCGGGAGCGAACCGCGTGGATGACCCCTGATTGGGCAGCACGAGCACGCGGTCCACCAGTTCGCCCCACTCCTCTAGAAACTCCCCGGTTGGCGAGCAATTCACCAATGTCAGCCGGCATGGTACCGTCTGCGCCCGAAACGCCCGCAACAGCCGCGTCACATTCGCCGGACGCCGCCAGTGATCGACCACCACCTCGATTAGCGGAGCCGTCATGGAGCAAGGGGCCGCACCACTTCCCGCCAGAGCCGCTGGCCGCCGTCCGGGTCATAGTTGCCGCACCGGCGCTGCATCAGGTCCGACCAGCCCTCGTCCTGCCAGACCAGATTCGGAAACGCCGCATACGTCGGGATTTCCCCGTGCAGCTTTGCCATCTGCATGTCGGGATACGCCCCTCCCGCCGTCCGCTTTCCGCCTTCGCACAGCATCCTCCTGACCCGGTGAAACCAGCGCGCCCTCACCGCGACCGCATGCGCATCCAGCGCCCGGCGCACCCGCACCACCCCCGGCGAGTGCCGCGCCGGTGTCTCGATATGCTGACAGCCGAAATAAAGCATCCCCCAGTCCGCCGGCAGCGCGAGCGCCGCCGCAAGCCGCGCAAAATCGGGATGAAACACCGCATCGTCCTGGAGGATGAAAACCGCCGCGGCCCGCCGCCTTTCCGCCTCGCGCAGCACACGGCGCAGCGTCAGCGCCAGAGCGCGCCGGCCTGCGGAGAGAAATCCGCGCGCACCTCCGCGCAGATCGCGCCCGTCGGTCGCCGGGAACCAGTCCGCGAGTATCCGGGCTCCTTGCAGCCTCGGCAGCAAAGCCGCCCGGCGATCCGTGCGGTGTTTCAGGCTGAGATAAACGCACCACGGAAACTCGGCCGTCATGTCCATCGGCGGAAGAAATGGTCGGCCAGCAATTGCGGCCGCATCACGGCTTGTCCCGCGTCAGACTCGGCGACGCCTTTTTTCCATCCGGCGTCAGCTCCTCCACCGTCGCCTTTGTCAGCCCCCGCTCAAAGGTGACCGTGCCGTGGTAGCCATCCACTGTCATGTAGGAGATCACGTTTGGCTTCACAGCCTTCCATGTAAAAGTCCGGTCTCCCGAAACCTTTCCGCCCGCCTCAAAGGCGAAATGATGCCCCAGCCAGATCCACTTCGTCCCCACCAGCCGCCGCTCGAAATTCGCATTGGCATCGGTACCGGGTGCGCCCGCCGGATCGGGCGTGCCATTGGCCTCGATTCTCGTGGCCACGCCGGGGTCCCCGGAGCCCACCTTTGCCATCATCCCCGCCGCGAGGTCTGTAAACTTCGCCTTCACCCCATTGAGCTTGATCTCCGTATCTGCCCGCACCCGGTAGGTCCGGAGCTTGTCCTTCGCCGCGAGCGTCACAGTCGGCGTCTTCGGATCGATGGCGGAAATTTCGCCCTCAAAATTGTCCGCGAACACAGCGGTCGAAAGAAGCAGAAGAAAGAGGAGAGTTTTCATAAGTAATATCGCTGTCGGTGAAGAACGGGCTTCAGGCGGTAAACGCAACCTTGTTGGGCTATGCTGTGTGGTCAGTTTGCTGGTTACCTATCGACTGCACGTCGGGTTGCCCATTCAGTCGAGAGCCAAAAAATGCCTGAGCACAGACCCGAAGCTGTGCAAAGCCTTCTGGAAATGAAGATCATAGTCGTCGTCCGAGCCACGCCGGATGTACTTTCCAACATGCCTGTAAATGCCATTATTAGATTCGCAGCCAAAACAATCACCGCGCAGAGTGCCAGGACGATACCGACAGAACCCAGCCCGACAATCAGGATCCCCATTGGCCTCCTCAGAAGAGATCGCGGTGATTTGCCTTCCAACAGGCTTGCTTCGGTCGCGCATACTTCCATTAGCGCCTTCATCCGAGCTCGAGCATTGCAGAAATAGACAATCAATAAGCCGGCTCCAATCGCACAAAAAAGGAAACTTATACAAGCCACCCATTTGGCCAGCCATATCCAAATCTCATATCTATATGATTCACCATGTGAATAGAATGACGTCCATGCCCCCGACGTAGGCAGCCACATCATGACAGCAATACCCAGGAGTCCGAAGTATTTCGAGTTTTTTCGGACCTGTACCGATAGGCGCTGGAGAGGTGGACTCATTGCCTCGAAGGCAAATTTTCGATTTTTGCCTTGTTATTCTTTTTCATCTTCTTGATCTTTTTCCTTACGTTGGCAACAACGGTGACTAATATTAGCAAGCCAACGAGAGCGGCTACGGCTGCCGCGACCAGCGTGGCAAATGCATTTTTTGTGGCCAGAGCCACCACGGCGACTGCCAAAGTAAGTAGTCCCGCAGCCAACGCGAGAGTATCTGAGGCATCCTGGGTCAATTTCTCTATTTCATCATCCAGGCGTTCCTGTGCGTCTTCTTTGAATTCGCCTTTGATTTGGAGGGTGACGATGTTGGACGTTACGGAATCACGTTTTGCTTTGAACGATATAGTCCCGTAATTTCCATTTGGAATGAAACTGACTATTTTTTCTCCGTTGTCATCAGTATATCCGCCGCCGGATGAGAGTATTCCTAAAGAATCGGTCGGATTGCCTGGTCTCGCGTGTACATCGACTGGGGCCTGGAGAATGAATTCGAAATAACTGTTCCCCGATGTCGTTCGAATTGTTATCTTAACCGCATCCGGAGTCTTTTGACCAGATGCTTTTGTAAGTTCCAAAGAGATGTTTTGAATCTCGTCTATAAGCTGCTTTACTTGGTTATACAAGTCAGTCAGCTCGGGAGCGTCGGCTGGAGTGATCCCGGCGGCCTGTTTTGATTCGATCTTCGCCTTCAATTCTCGGAGACGGTCAATTTTCTCTTGGAAGACTGGTTGTTGAGTCATCCGTGAGAGGTCAATCTTTCCATAATCCAAAGTCGCGTCGGTCTTGCCGTCAATTTCGAGAGTTATGGTTGCCGAACCCGAGCTTCCATAGCTCGGACTCGCCGGGGCGCCGGCAATCTGTTCAAAAGGCCCTTCGAGTTCTTCGATGTCGGTGGTTGGTGTCATAGGTGTGGGTATTGGTTATTGATGGTTGCCGGCTGCTGTAGTCTGCGCTGTCTCTATTGAAAGGGGCGGGAGTGCCTCCGCGTCCGCCGCGCACGGCACGAGCTCCACTGGCATTTGCTCATAGACCACCCATCGGCCGCGCCAGACGCCCTCGGGGGTCAGTTCGGCGGCGAGGGTCTTTTCGTGGTGCGCGAAGATTTCAACGAAAATGCGGCCGCCTACGGCGCGCACATCCCAAAGCCGTTCGCGCTCGTCGGTGCCCTCACCGATGCCGCCGCAGGGGAGGAAGGCGAGCGGGCGGTCGTCGTGGCCGTGCCGGCGGTAGCGCCACGGACCGGCACAGAGGCGCTGGGCGGCGGCGCGCTCGGCCTCGGTCTTGCGGGCGGGATTCCAGCGGCGGACTCCGGCGGGGAGACAGTGCCACTGGGCGCGGAGTTCCGCGAGGAAGGCGCGGCACTCCTCCTCGTAGTGGAAGCCGAAGACGCGGCGGTTTGACCCGTCGAGCCGCCATTTGTCGGTATTGCGGTGCTGGAAGATGCGGCGGCCCTGGAGATCGTGCTGGCACATGGTGCCGGTGAGCGCGTAGATCGGGCGGGCGGGCATGGCGTAGGCCCGGCCGAGCTTGCGCCACGCGAGGTGGAAGGTCTCCTTGTCGCCGTGGACGTGGCGGTAGTAGAAGTCGCTGTATTCATTGAAGTGCATGGCGAGGGCCAGCGCCTGCCAGCAGCGGGCCTTGTCCACGAGGATCTGGCCGCTTTCAAACTCCGGCTCATCGCGGTACGGGATGCCAGTGATGCGCCAGATGGCGCGCTCCGGGCCGAGCCGCCCGAAGTCCGGCCAGAAGACCGCGCCGGACGCCCGATAGGCCGGATCGTCGAAAAGGGGAGCGGGATCGGCGACGGGGACATTGTCCGCATCCAGCAGCAGCACCTCGGCAAACCGGG
>JAYTML010000346.1:0-2573 GCA_043728655.1 Chthoniobacter sp.
CGCCGGATCCTCCACGAGCTTGTCGTTGAAGCGCTGCATGCGGTCGAGCGAGGCCCGCAGCTCCCGGCGTGTCGTCGCGTGGCCCTCGGTGATTTCCGCCGGAACCACCACGTCGCGGACTTGGAAGCCGTTCGCATTCGGATCGCCGCCGATGACGAATGGCGCGTGCTGCCCGCCGAGAAAATTCGGGCCGCCCGAGCGCGTATTGCCCGGCATGGCCATGTAAGCCGGCAGGCCGCTGCGCACGCCGCGGTCGTAGGAAACCATCGAGCCGAACGACGGATGAAACGTCACGAACGCGCCGCATCCCACCGGCACCGGCGTCGGCGCGCCAGTCATCATGTAGTGGTTGCCGCCGCCGTGGTTCGGGTCCTTGTGGCAGATCGAGCGGATGACCGTGAACTTGTCGAAGCACTTCGCGAGCTCCGGCACGGGCTCGCTGAAATGAACGCCGGCCACGCTGGTCGGGATGGTTTTGAAAGTGCCGCGGATCTCCGCCGGCGCGTCCGGCTTCGGGTCGAACGTCTCGTAGTGCGACGGCCCGCCATCCATCCAGATCATGATGCAATTGACGTTCTTCTTCGCCCCCGTCGCCGACGCCGGACTCGCCGACGCCCGCAGCCTCAGCAGGTCGCTGAGCCCGAGCGCGAGGGTGCCGCCGAGGCCGATCTGGAGAAAGTCGCGGCGACTGACGCCGGCGCAGTTGCGATGCAGGAGGGACATATTGGGGGGCGCACAGGTAACCCGTTTCAGCGGCGTGTCGTAGAAAGGAAAACGACTTCCGTCTAGTGGTTGAAGACGAACTCGGCGGAATTCAGCAGCGCCCACAGCACATCCCCGGTCGCCGTGCGACGCGCGGCACCTTCCACGGCGAAAGGCCCGACCGCGATTTTCAGCTCCTCGTCCGTGGGCAGCCGCGTGTAGCAGGCGAGGTAAAGCTCGGTCACGATCTCCTCCGGCGTGCGCGCACTCTCGGCGAGGCTCTGCACGCGTGCGGCGGCATCCTTGCTCGCGAGCTTTTCCTGGAGGAGGCGCGAGTTCATGAGATGGAGCGACTGCACGATACTCGGCCGCGTGTCGCGCTCGCAGGGACAGTCGCTGCTCGAGTTGGGCCGGCCAAAGGCGTCCATCGTCTGCGAGTCGATCTTGTAGGTCCAGGCCTGCATCGCGCGACTGCCCGGCGGCATGCCGGAGTAGCTGTCGGGCACGCCGGTGACGTCCGCGAGCGCGTCGGCGAGCACTTCGGCAGGGAGCCGGCGGCGGTAGGAGCGGGAAAAGTTCCGCGTGTCCCCGGCGTTAAATCCGCCCGGCGTCGAGCTGAGCTGGTAAAGGTGCGAGCGGAGGATTGTTCGCATCAGCGCCTTGAGATCGAATTTCTGCCGCACCAGCTCCTGCGCGAGCGCATCGAGCAGCGCGGGATTCGACGGCGGGTTGGAAATGCGGAAGTCATCGACCGGATCGACGAAACCCTTTCCAAAAAAGGCGGCCCAGATGCGGTTGGCCACGGCTTTGGCGAAAAAGGGATTCTTCTCATCCGTCAGCCAGTCCACCAGCGCGCGCCGCGGATCGGTGTTGTCCGCGATCTTCACCGGCGGACCGTCCGGCGCCTGCGGCTCCATCACGTCGCCGGTGACGGGATGTTTCACCGTCTTGCCGGGGGAGAAATAGAACGTCTCGTTTCCCGCCGAGATCGGCGTGGAGATGCCGGCGCCCTTCTGTTTCAGCGGGCCGAAGAATGCCGCCATCTTGAAAAAGTCCTCCTGCCCCCACTTCTCGCTGGGATGATGATGGCACTTCGCGCAGTCGAGCCGCACGCCGAGGAAGAGCTGGCTGAACATCGTGGTCACGTCGGCGGGTTCGCGGCGGTCGCGATAGATGACCGCCGGGCCAAAGCGGTGCGTGTTCCCCTCGGTGAGCACGATGTCGCGGACGAATTGGTCGTAGGGCCGGTTCGCGCGGAAATTTTCGCGCAGCCACTGGTCGAGCACATACACGCTCTTGATGCCGACACGATCGGAGTTCGGGCGGAGGAGGTCCGCCCATTTGTTCGCCCAGTAGTCGGCGTAGAACGGATGGGCGAGGAGGCGCTCGATCAGTTTGTCCCGCTTGTGTGCATCGGTGTCGGCGAGGAAGGCGCGCGCCTCTTCCGGCGACGGCAGCGCGCCAATGGTGTCGAGCGTCGCCCGCCGGAGAAACTCCGCGTCCGTGCAGGGCTCGGATGGGAAAAAACCGAGCCGCTGGAACTGCGCATAAGCGAGTTCGTCGATGAAGTTTTTCACCGGCAGGCTTCCATACTGGCTCGCTGGCAGGACGCGATCCGCGGGCACACTGATGCGCGAGTCGCCGACGAGCCCCATGAACCTCGCGACGACCACCGCCTGGCCGCTCACCGCGCCGGCCGTGACCACGCCTTCGTCGGTGATGCGCGCGATTTCCTTGTCGTTGGAGGCAAAGCCCGCGAGCGCCGTGACATCGCGCACCGAGCCATCGGAGTAATGCGCCTGCACGCTCAACTGCTGCGTGTCGCCCTTCCGGTAGGTGCGCTCCTCCGGCTGCACGCTGATGCGCTGGAG
>JAYTML010000347.1:0-9062 GCA_043728655.1 Chthoniobacter sp.
TTCTCGACGGGGCTGGTGGCGCTGATCAATTTCTCGCTGCTCTACATGCTGATGCGGCGTCACACCGGGCGGCTGGAATCGCGGCAGATGGCGGCCACGCTCGGAAAACTGGCGGTGGCCGGCGCGGTGCTCGGGGCGGTGTGCTGGGCGGCGCTGGCGTGGGTGCTGCCGGCGGCGGCGCAGGCTGGCGTGGTCGTAAAGGCGGGCGCGCTCGGCGTGACGATCGCGGCGGCGGGCGCGGCGTTTTTCGCCGTGGCATTCATGCTGCGGATCGAGGAACTGGATGACGTGGCGGCAATGGCGCGGCGGAAGCTCGGGCGGTTTGTGAAAGCTGCGTGAGCCGGCTTTGCGGCGCGGGTGCGATGTGGCAGCATTCGCCCCGATGAAAGTGCGCGCTGTGTTTCTCGCCATCGCTTTCGCCCTGACCGGTATCGCGGAATCCGCGGAGCTGCCGCAGGCGAATCTGCGCGCGGCGGCGGAGTACTCGGCGGCGCGGCGCGGGAAGTCGCTGCTCGTGATCCAGCATGGCAGGACGATCTGGGAGGATTACCCGAACGGGCACTCCGCCGGGGAGGAGCACAAGATCTACTCGGGGACGAAGGCGTTTTGGAATCTCGCGGCACTGGCGGCGGTGGAGGATGGAATCCTGGCGCTGGATGAGCGTGTGGCGGAGACGATCACGGAGTGGCGCGCGGATGGAGGAAAGGCGCGGATCACGATCCGGCAGTTGCTGGATTTCACGAGCGGGCTGGACGAGGCGAACCATCTGCACAGCACGGATGTGAGCGATCGCGATGCGCTGGCGCTGCGCGTGCCGCAGGTCGCTGGCGCCGGTGAGGCGTTCATCTACGGGCCGTGTTCGCTCCAGGTTTTCCACGAGCTGCTGCGGCGCAAGCTGGCGCCACGGCGCGAGACGCCGGTGCATTTTCTCGAGCGAAAGGTGCTGCGTCCGATGGGGCTCGGGGCGCAGAATTACAAGCGGGACCGGGCGGGCCGCCCGCTGCTGGCGTCGGGCTTTCTGCTCACGGCGCGGCAGTGGTCGCGGATGGGCACGCTGATGCTGGAGGACGGTGGGCCGGTGGTGACGCCGCGCCTTTTCGCGCAGTGCCTGCGGGGCTCGGCGGCGAACCGGGCGTTCGCGCTCGGCTTCTGGAACAACCGGCTGGCGGGTGCGGACGGGGCGCGGGAATTCGACATGGAAGACATGCTCGAGCGCAAGTGGTGGCAGCAGGACTGGAGTCGCACCTGCATCTGCCGCGACGCTCCAGCGGATCTCGTGGCGTGCGTGGGCTCGGGCTACCAGCGGCTGCTGGTCATCCCGTCGTTGGGGCTGATCGTCGTCCGGCAGGGGGACGACGCGAAGTTCTCCGACGGGCAGTTTCTCCGACTGCTCCTCGGCCGCTAGTCCCGCCGGCGGCGCGCAAGCACTCCGAGCGCGCCGAGGACGAGCAGGCTGAGTGAGCCCGGCTCGGGCACGACCGCAGAGCCTCCGCCGAAGGCTGCCGGGGACTGGGTGAATGTCACTGTCGTCCCGCTGCCAATATTGAGCGCGGAGAGGGTCTGGCTGGCACCGATGTTTGTCGTGGCGTTCGCGTTGACCGTGGCGGTGCCGCCGGTGAAGGAGCCGTTCAGATTCGTGGTGCCGGCGCTGGCGGTGAGCGTGCGGTAGCCCTGCGCGCCGCTGAGGCTCAAGGTCCCGGTGCCGGTCTTGGTGAGCGCGCCGCTCGCAGCGCCAAGCAGGACTGCGCTGGAGATCGTGGTATTGCCGGCGCCGGCAATCGTCAGGCTCGTGTCCGGTCCGCTGGCACTGATGGCGCCCGAGGCAACGGTCAGCGTTTGGCCGCCGGTCGAGGTCTCGATTTTTCCGCCACCCGCACCGATTTCGAAGCCGCGGGTGAATGTGGCGGTGCTGCCGGTGTAGGCCAGCGAGCCGAGGCCGGCTGCGCCGCCGAGGACGACGGCGCTGGTGGCGTTGCCTAAATTGCTCGCACCGGCGCTGACGACGATGCTCGCCGCGCTCAGCGTGCCTTGCGCGACCGTGGTCGCGCCGGTGTAGGTGCTGGCGCCGGAGAGGGTGAGGGTGGTGGCGGGGGCGTTGAGGGTGAGGGTCTTTCCCGTGCCGGCGATGATGCCGCCGAAGGTGCTGGGGGCGGTGCTGGTGTAGGCGACGCTGGCTGTGATGGTGCTGGCGGCGTCTGCGGCGGAGAGGGTGCCGCCGGTGACGCTGAGGCCTGCTGGGGCGGTGAGGTTGGCGCCGGGCCCGATGTTGAAGCTGCCGCTGGTGGCGGGGACTGGGCCGGTGACGCTGCCTGCGCCGTTCCAGGCGCCGCCGGTGACGCCGAGTGTGCCGGTGATGAGGCCGGTTGGAGCGAGATTGATAGCGCCGGAGCCGGTGACTGTGGCGCTGCCACCGATGGTGCCGCTGCCGGCCAGGGTGCCGGCGGTGCCGACGGCGACGGTGCTGCCCGCGGCGGTGGAGCCGTCCACTTTCAATGTGCCGGCGGTGACGGTGGTCGCGCCGGTGTAGGTGTTCGCGCCAGAGAGGGTGAGGGTGGTCGCCGGGGCGTTGAGGGAGAGGGTCTTTCCCGCGCCGGCGATGATGCCGCCGAAGGTGCTGGGGGCGGTGCTGGTGTAGGCGACGCTGGCGGTGATGGTGCTGGCGGCGCCTGAGGCGGAAAGGGTGCCTCCGGTGACGCTGAGGCCTGCTGGGGCGGTGAGGTTGGCGCCGGGGCCGATGTTGAAGCTGCCGCTGGTGGCGGTGACGGGACCGGTGACGCTGCCTGCGCCGTTCCATGCGCCGCCGGTGACGCCGAGTGTGCCGGCGATGATGCCGGTGGGGCCGAGATTGATGGCGCCGGAGCCGGTGAGTGTGGCGCTGCCGCCAATGGTGCCGCCGCCGGCCAGGGTGCCTGCGGTGCCGACGGCGACGGTGCTGGCCGCGGCGGTGGAGCCGTCCACTTTCAAGGTGCCTGCGGTGACGGTGGTCGCGCCGGTGTAGGTGCTGGCGCTGGAGAGGGTGACGAGGCCGGGAGCGTTGAGGGTGAGGCTGCGGGTTCCCGAGACGACGCCGGAGATGGCTAGCGCTGTGGACGCGTTAGCGGTGATTTCCGTGTCCTGAGCGAGAATGATCGGAGCAGTCAGCGTGTGGCTGCCGGTGAGGACGGTGATGGACGGTGTGGCGGTGCCATTGTCGAGCGTGACGGTATCCGTCGCGGCACCTGTCACCTCGTAGCTGCTGGAGCTGTTGAAAATGATGGTGCCGACGGTTTTCGCGCCGCTGACGGTGATCGTGGCTGGTGAGTTCAGGATGCCCGGTCCCCCGCCAAAGCTCGCCTGCGCGCCGATGCCGTTCGGGATGCCGCCGAGCCAGTTTGCCGCGGACGCCCAGGAGCCGCTGCCGGTGAGATTCCATGTAGCGACGACAGGGCCGGTACTGATGACGCTGAGGACGCCTGAGGTGGAAAAGAGCGCGGTATTCCATCCTAGGCCGCCGCTGAGGGCCGGCAGGTTGATCTGGCTGAAACTCCCGGTGCTGCTGGTGAATTGGAAGAGGCCGAAGCTGCTCCCGGCCAGTGGCGTAAAACCGCCAGTCAGCGACAGGTCGAATGTGCCTCCGAGGCCGAAGATGCCGGAGACGTTTAGAAAATCGTAGCCGGTCTTCGGCGTGAGACCGCCGATATCGAAGGCGAGGCGCGAGGTCGGCTGGAGGGTGAGATTTCCAATGACGCTGAGGGAGCCGGCGGAGGAGGCGAGGCCGGGGGCGATGACGCCGCCGTTCGAGACGTTGGCTATCAGTTTGCCGGTTCCGCTGACCCTCCCGGAAGATCCCACGGTGATGCCGTTGGTCGCGCTGATGACGCCGCCGGATTGGAGAGCGAGGTCAGCGATGCCGGTTCCGGTGCCGTTGACGGTCAGGCTCTTTACCGTCGTGCGGGAGATCGGGCCGCTGACGGTGAGCGAAGTGGCCGGGTCGATGAGGACGTCATGCACGGAGGCCGGGAGGATGCCGACGGTCCAGTTGTTGTTCGCGGCCCACGATCCGCCGGCGGAATTCCGAAAACGGAGGGTGGGGGTGAAGAGCATGACGGCCGTCTTTGCGTTGGCGAGCGTGGCTCTGTAGGTGACCTGGCCGTTGTTGTTGATCTGGCTGGCGCCGCCGCGATCGACTCCGCCTACGAATGTGAGGCTGGTGATGGTGCTGCCATCCACGCTCTGCCCGATGTACGCGGCGGTGACCAGCTCCTGGCCGTCACCGAGGTAAAGGCCTTTCGGGGAGCCGGCGGAGCTGCTCGTTCCGAGGAAGGCAACGGTCCCGATATCGTTCACCGTGAGCTTTGAAAACGCGGAGAAGTTCCCGCCGATGACGGGCGCGGCCTGCGTCGTTGAGGCCACGGTCTGGAGTGTGCCGCCGGAACCAGAGTAGATGCCGCTTCCATTGGAGGCGATGCCGCGAAAGACGACCGCACCGGAATTACTCAGCAAGGTCTCAAAGAAATTGGTGAAGTTTCCGGTCAGGCCGGGAGCTGCGCTTGAGGTCGTGGCGATGGGCGTCAACGCGCCGCCGGAGCCAGTGAAGATACCGCGTCCATTGGCGGTGACCCCGGCAAAGGCGACGGTGCCACGGTCATTCAGCGCCGGATTGAAAATGAGGGTGAAGTTCCCCCCGATCACCGGCACCTCCTGGGCGCTGGTGGCGATGGTGAAAAGGCTGCCGCCCATGCTCGTGTAAATCGCCGTCCCGTTGCTGGAGGTTCCGGTGAATGCGGAGAAGCCGAGGGTGTTTTGCACCACATCGCCGAAGCCGGTGAATAACCCGCCGATTCCGGGGGCCGTCTGGCTCATCGTCGCGATGGTGGTGACGCTCATGCTCCCGGCGGTGCCGCCGCCGGTGCCTGCAAAGATTCCCGTGGGAGTGACTGTGGCGGTCGGTCCGTCGGAAACGATGGATTTGAAAGCGACGATGCCGCTGTCCGTGAGCGAGGCCGTTCCGAAAGTCGTGACAGGCCCGCCGATGCTGGGGGCGGACTGGCCGGTGGCGGCGATTGCGGTCAGCGCGCCGCCATTCCCGGTATAAATCCCGGTGGTTGCGAAGGAATTCAAGAAGCCCCCGTTATTCCCAAGAAAGGCGACCGTGCCGTTCTCATTAAGAAGCGGGGAGGCGAAGCCGGTGAAGGTGCCGCCGATGAACGGCGCGCTCTGGCCGGTGGATGCGATGGTGACAAGCGCCCCCGCCGCGGTCTCGTAAACAGCCGCCTTTCCTGTTCCCGCGTTACCTACAAACGCGATGGTGCCGCTGCCATTGATCACGGCGTCGCCAAAGCCCGAGAAATTCGCACCCAAGCCGGGTGCTGCCGTCCCGGTAATCGCGATGACCTGGGTGGATCCCTGCTGCCCGAGGGCCGAAGATCCACCTGCCAGGACGAGCGCAAGAACGATCGTCAGCGGGTGTTTCATTGGGGAACGGATTGCGGAGTTCAAAGGTGGGGGAAGACTCGCTCGCGAAGGCGGAATTTTCGCGCGGGGCTCATTAGTCGCGTTTTGGCCCGCGAACAATGATTTTATCCAAATCGGAAGCAATTTCTCCGTTCACCCGTAAAATGGACGGCGTGCGGATTTCTCCAAGGGGCGGCACGCTGCGGCCTTTCCGCCGATGATGAGGGCGGTTTACCGGGGCGTGGCCACGGTTAGCGCACCCTTGGACGCCTGCCAGGCGTAGCCAAAGGAAAAGCCGAGCGGCGCCGGATTGCTGCGCTGATAGGCGGCGGCGAGATCCGGCTGGTAGCGGTCCTTGAAGAGTTCGATGGGACCTTCGTAGTTTCCGCAAAACCGCAGCGTCCAGCGCCGGGGATCAAAGGCGCGGAGGGGGATCCCGGAGTCGTCCTGAACGATGACGCTGCTGTTCGCGAGGAGGAAATTTCGCGCCGTCGAAAAGCCGTCATTGTGCATGAGGTAGCTCGCGGACTTCACCAGGCTCATGCCCGGCGCATGCTTTTTGCAGAAGCCGAAAAAGGCCGAGTTGCCGCCGCCGTTCGAGAGATCGGTCTTGAAATAGTGGAGCGTCTGCCGCTGCCCGGCCGGCCCGGTGAAGTCGATCCTCGCGCTGGCTGCATCCGTGGTCACGCGCTGGATCGTGCAGCCCGTGCGCGCGAGGAAGACGTAGAGGACCGGCAGCGTCCCGGCGACCTGGCCGCGCGTGAGATCCACCCGCATGTCCTTGGTGATGAAGTAATGCGTCGTCAGCATCGTATCGAGGGAGCGCCGCAGATTTTCGAGATCGGCGGCTAGCGCGCCGGGCGGCATCTGAGCCATGTCGGGCACGGTGCCCACGGGCTCGGTGCCGCAGAGGATGTAGTCGGAGGCGTTTGGGAAAAACGTCTGCGCGTAGAGGAAATCCGGGCCGCTGAACAGGTAGAAGACCGCCGCGGAACTGCGGTGGGCCTGCGGGATGTGCGCCGCCGCCCACGCGCGGACCTTTACTAGCTGGCGCTGCTCCATGCGCGCCCACGAGCGGCTCAGCCGGTCCGCATGGGCGCCCCAGGCGGGCTGGGCGGAGAGCCCGGGGTCGCGCACGGGCAGACCGGCCAGAAAGCGCGCAGCCTCGTCCGGCGATTGCGCGGCGCGGGTGAGGGGAGCGGCGAGGGCGAGGGCGACGAGGAGCGGTGCGAGTTTCATGGCTTCGGTGGATTCGTGCGGTTCGTGCTATTTGGGCGTGGCGAGGATGAGCGACGACGCGCGGGCGTGCCAGCGGTAGCCAAAGCCGAACGGCAGCGCGGGCACCGCTGAGTCACGGTAGGCCGCCGCCAGATCCGGCTGGGCGTGCTGCTTGAAAGTCTCGATCGGTCCGGGATACGCGCCAAAGCACCGCAGCGTCCATTTTGCCCGGTCGAAGTCTTTCACCGGGATGCCCGAGTCGTCCTGCACGATCGCGGAGCTGTGCGTCAGCAGAAACTCGCGGATCTTTGAAAACCCGCCCGAGTGCATCAGGTAGGAAGCCGCCTTCACAAACGTCCGCCCCGTGCCGAGTGAGTCGCAAAACTTGATGAAACCCGGATCGCTCGCGATCCCGTCATTTGAGAGGTCCGTGGTGAAATAGTAGAGCGTCTGCTGCGGACCGCCCGCACGGGTAAAGGTGATCTTCACGCCGGGCGTCGAGGTCTTGCCGGCGACCTTTCCACCGTACCGGTCCAGGCTCGTCAGCTCCGACTTTTCAATCCGGCAGCCCGCCCGTGCGAGGAAGACGTAGAGGATCGGGAGTGTCCCGCTGAGCTGATTCTGGCGCAGATCGACCTTCATTTCCCGGGTGATGAAAAAGGAAAAGCTCAGCACCGAGTTGAGCGATTTCCGGAGATTTGCCAGCCCGGAGGCGAGCGCGGCCGGCGGCAGATGCTCCACGTCCGGCACGGCACCCACTGGCTCCAGCCCCGCGAGCACATACGTCGAGGCATTGGGGAAAAAGGTATGCGCGTAGAGGATGTCCGGCCCGCTGAAGGGATAGAACACCGCATCCCGCGCGGTGAAGCCTTCGCCGAGCGTCTCCGCGCCCCAGTCGCGGATCCTGGCGAGCTGCCGGGCGTCCAGTTCCTTCCACGCCTTGTCGAATTCCGTGGCGTGCTCCGCCCATGCCCGCTGGCGTGTCAGCGGCTCCAGCGCGGAATCGCGCACCGGCAGCCCGGCGAGAAAGCGCGCCGTCTCGTCCGCCTTTGCCGCCTCCTGCCCGCAGAGACGCGTGGCGGAGACGAGAGCGAGCAGCAGCAGGAGCAGAGGTTTCCATTTCATAGTGCGGTTCATTTCCCGGAACGCGCCGAGTCTGACGGGACCAGGAAGTAGATGACCAGCCCAAGCGCCATCGTCGCGAGGCCCCATAGCGACTCGACCGGATGCTCGCGCCAGACGTAAGCGAGCATCCACGCGCTGATCGCGAGAAAAACCAGCGGCGTCACCGGATAGCCCCACGCCTTGTAAGGACGCGCCAGCGCCGGCTGCGTGAAGCGCAGCACGATCACCCCGAGCACTGTGAGAAAGGAGCACACCTGGAGGCTGAACTGCACATACGTCAGCACCTTCTCAAAGGTCGAGGTCAGCAGCAGCACATTCACCACGCCGAATTGCACGAGAATCGCCCGCACGGGGATTCCCGCCGCCGTCTTCCGCGCCAGCCATCGTAGCGGTGCCAGGTCCTCGCCCATCGCCATCGTCACCCGCGGCCCGATCCACATCATCGCGCTGATCGAGGAGATCAGCCCCGCGCAGATCAGCCCCGCCATCACAGCCGTGCCGGTCGCGCCGAAAAGATAAGGCCCGGCCGTCAGCCCGACTTCCACCTTTCCCGCCATCTCCGCCGTCGGCGTGCTGCGGAGAAAGGCCGCGTTCACCCCGAGATAGAGCAGCATCACCAGCAGCGTGCCCAGGCCCACCGACCGCGGAATGTCGCGTCCCGGATTGCGCATCTCACCCACGATGTATGTCGAGGCATTCCAGCCCGAGTAGGCATACATCACGTACACGAGGCTGACCGCGAAGGGCGCGCTGCGCATCAGCGCGCCGTCTCCGGGCGCCGGAAAAAAGGAGACGGGCTGAACCTGCGTGACCAGGAAGCCGGCGGCGATGACCACCAGGATGAGCGCCACCTTCAGCAGGGTGGACACGTTTTGAAAGGCGCTTCCCATCTTCACATCACGCAGCAGGAAGAGCGTGGCCACCCACACCACGGCGAGCGAGAGCACCACGGCATTCGCCTCCGGCATGAGCCCCGCGAAGTATCGCCCAAAAGCCATCGCCGCCAGCGCCACCGGCGCGGCAAAGCCGACCGTCGCCGAGACCCAGCCCGCGAGGAAACCGACCGCCGGATGATAGATCGTGCCGAGGAACCGGTACTCGCCGCCCGAGCGCGGCAGCGCCGCGCCCAGCTCCGCATACGAGAGCGCGCCGCACAGTGCGCACACCCCGCCGAGAGCCCAGAGCGCCATGATCGCAAAGCCGCTCGGCAGATCCCCGACCTGAAAGCCCAGGCTCGTGAAAATTCCGGTGCCGATCATGTTCGCCACCACGATGCACGTCGCTGT
>JAYTML010000348.1:0-4476 GCA_043728655.1 Chthoniobacter sp.
ACCGCCGCCGAGAGTGCCGGGATGAGCTTGCCCTCGTCGCTCTCCACCGCGATGAGCGCCACCACGGCGGGTGGGCGCACCTCATTCGAGGGATCGCTCATGCCCGCGTAAATCTGCGGCAGAGCTGCTGCCGCCGCGCGGCCAATGCCCGCATAGGCCCGGAGCGCTGAGGCCTTCACGTCGTTGCCGCCCTTCTCGTGCAGCCCGATCAGACGCGGGACGGCTGGCGCGGCTGCCGGGCCGATTTTTCCTAGCGCGTCCATCACGGCCATCTGCATCGTGAGATCGTCCAGCCGCGCGATGAGCGCGGGCATTGCGGGCCCGGCTTTCGCGCCCATCTGGCTGAGCGCCTGCAAGGCGCCACTCCGGCTCGCGGGTTCCTCGTCGCCGAGCATCTCCACGAGTCCGTCCGCGCCGATGGCGGCCACCTCGCCGATCGCCGCGAGACCGGCGGCGGCAGCTTTGCGCACGTCGGGCGCGGGGCTTTTCATCGCCTCCTGGAGCCGGGGCTTGAGCTGCGAAGGCTCGGCGCGGAGTGCCGTGAGCGCGCGGAGCGAGGCGGCCTGCGTGGCGGGATCGCCCGCGGTGGAGAGCGGGAGGAGCGGCTTGATTGCGGCTGAGGCGTCGCGCCCCATCGCGCCGAGCGTGGCCGCGGCGGAGGCGCGGATGGCGGGATTCGGCTGCTGCAAAGCCTCGATCAGCACGGGCACCGCGGGCGCGCCGAAGCCGCGCATCGCGCGGAGCACCCACGCGCTGTTCGCGCCGTCGGATTCCTTCAGCGCGGCGAGGAGCGAGGGCAGTGCGGCGGGTCCGATCTGCGCCAGGGCGTTTGCAAAAACGGGGTCGCCATCCGCGGCGCGTGTGGCGGCGAGCAAGGCGGGCAGCGCCTCCGCGGCGTCCGGGCCGAGACGACCGAGCGCGTGCGCGGCGCGCTGGCGGACGGCGGGATTGCCGTCTTTCAAGAGCGCGGCCAGCGGCGCGACCGCCGGCTTTCGCAGTGCCAGCGTGCCGCCGAGCGCGTTGATGGCCGCATGGCGGATCACCTCGCTGTCATCCTTCACTGCGGCGAGGAGCAGCGGCACGGTCTTCACCGGATCGGCGCTCACTTTCGGCAGCGCCGTGAGGATCGCGGCGCGCACGCCGACGTCGGTCTCCTTTGCCAGCAACGCAGTGAGCGCGGGCTCTGTCGCTCTCGCCGTCTGACCGAGTTGCGCGAGCGTGAGGGCGGCGCTGGAGCGCTGGAGCGGTTCGTTCCAGCCGAGCGCTTCGCTGACGGGAGCGACGGCGTCCGGCCCGATGAACGAGAGCGCATCGATCACTTCCTGGCGCACGGCGATGTCATTGTGGCCGAAGTTTTCCCGCAGCGCGGGGATCGCCTCGCGCGCCTGCGAGCCCATGCCGCCGAGTGCCCGCGCCGCGCCTGCGCGCGCGCCGCTGTCGTCGCTGGAGAGCAGCGGGATGAGCAGCTGCACCGCCTCCGGGCCGATCCGCGAAAGCGCAAACGCCGTGCGCACGACAATCTGGCGCCGGTCCCGCCCGCGGCCCCCGCGTGAGCCGGCATTCAGCGCCTCGATGAGCGCGGGAATCGCCTCGCGCGCATCCGGCCCCAGCTCCGCCAGCGCGGCGATGGAGAACGACCACACCTGCTTGTCCTGATCCGCGAGCGCGTTCACGAGCGCGGGCACCGCCGGCTTTGCCGCGGCGCCCATTTTCCCGAGCTGATACGCAGCGTCACGCCGGGTCGCGAACTCGGAGGCGGAAAGCTGTTTCGTCAGCTTGTCGATCCGCGCCGCGGCATCGTCGGCTCGCGCGGCGAAGTCCGGCGCGAAGATCAGCAGCGCCGCGCAGACCACGGCTCTCGCGCGACCGCGCAGACGTGCGGCGCTCACCCTTCCAGCCCGCGGAGCCGGCCGGTGCTGTCGCCGATGGAATCCACGCGCGTGTCCATGCGATCCATCATCGAAAGGAGCAGATTCGCCATCGGCGTCTCGCCCGGGGAGCGGAGATGCCGGCCCGGCAGGATCGTCCCGCCGCCGCGGCCCGCCATGACGAGCGGGAGATTGTCGTGCTCGTGGCGGTCTCCGTCGGCGAGTCCGCCGCCATAGACGAGCATCGAATTGTCGAGCAGCGTGCCGTCGCCCTCGGGGATCGCGCGGAGGCGGCCGACCACGTAGGCAAACTGCTGCATGTGAAAGCGGTTGATGTCGCGGATTTTCGCGCGCTTCGCCTGATCGCCCTGATGGTGTGAGAGCGAGTGGTGGCCATCGTTCACGCCGATGTTCCGGTAGCTGCGGTTCGATCCCTCATTGGCCAGCATGAATGTGCAGACGCGCGTGGTGTCGGACTGGAAGGCGAGGACCATCATGTCGCACATCAGCCGCGCGTGCTCCTCAAAGCTCTCCGGCACGGTCTCCGGCACCTCGTAGCCGGCGGTGACGGATGTGTGACCCGCCACTATTTTCTCCGCCTGCGCGACCCGCAGCTCGATCTCGCGGATCGCGGTGAGATACTCGTCGAGCTTCTGCCGGTCATGGCCGCCGACCTTGGCGCTCAGCGACTTCGCGTCTTCGAGGACGAAATCGAGGATGCTCTTTTTGTAAATATCCCGGCGGCGCTGGGACTCGCCCGCCTCCTTTGGCATGGCGCTGGAAAAGAGCCGCTCGAAGACGAGCCTCGGATTCACCTCGTGCGCGAGCGGCGAGGTTTCGCCGCGCCACGAGACGGTATTGGAATAGGCGCACGAGTAGCCGCTGTCGCACTTGCCGCCCTGCCGGCCAGGTTCGAGGCCGAGTTCGAGCGAGGCGAAGCGCGTCTCCTTTCCGATCCGGTCCGCCACGACCTGATCCGCGGAAACGCCGAGCCGGATCTGCGAGCCCTCGCTTTTCAGCGGCTGCGCGCCGGTGAGCCAGCTCCCCGCGGAGCGCGCGTGGTCGCCGCCGCCGTCGGCGTTCGCGCGGCCCTTGTCGTGAGTCAGCCCGCTCAGCACGAGCAGTTCGCTTTTGTGCGGCTGGAGCGGCTGGAGGATGTAGGGCAGGTCAAAGTCCACGCCTTCCGCGGCGGGCGTCCAGTCGGGCATGTTCGCGCCGTTTGGCACAAACATGAACGCCATGCGCACCGGCGCCTTTTTTCCGGCGATGGCTCCGGCGAGCGCGCGCGCGGGGATCATGGCGTCGAGCATCGGCAGGGCGATGGCGGCGCCGAGTCCGCGGAGGAAAGTGCGACGTGGCAGGACGGGGTTGGTTTTCATGGGTGTGGGGATTTCTGGGTGGAAAAGGGAGCGGGCGTCAGTTCGAGGCGATTTCGCGTTTGCGCTTGAGGAACGGCTCGCTGGTGACGATGCCCGTGACGATGGCGGAGAATTTGTAGCCCTGTCCGGAGGCTTGGGCAATCACCGCGTCGGCGGCGCAGCGGTCGTAGTACTCGAGGCCGCGCCCGAGTGCGTAGGTCATCATGTTCTGTGTGAGGCTGCGGACGAAATTCTTGTTCGCCTTCAAGACCTGCTTCAGGTCGCGGGCGCCGGTAAATTTCGTGCCGTTCGCGAGCTTGCCGCTGGCGTCGATGGGGAACTTTCCATCCGTGTCGCGCCACCGCCCAGTCGCATCGAAATTCTCCAGCGCAAAGCCGAGCGGGTCCATTTTCGCATGGCAGCCCGCGCACTCGGTGGCGCTCCGGTGCAACTCAAAGCGCTGTCGGAGCGAAGCCGACTGGTCCACCTGCTTTTGCTCCGCGAGCGCCGGCACATCCGGCGGCGGCGGCGGCGGCGGGGTGCCGAGGAGCTGCTCGAGTATCCATTTCCCGCGGATGACCGGGGAGGTGCGCGTGGGGGTGGACGTGGCGAGCAGCACGCTGCCTTGCGTGAGCACGCCGCCGCGCTGGGAGTCCTTCGGCAGCGTCACGCGCTGAAACTTTTCCCCGGTGACGCCTTCGATGCCGTACCAACGCGCGAGCTTCTCATTCAGGAAGGTGAAGTCCGCGTCGAGCAGATCGGTCACTGGCCGGTCCTCCTTCATCACCGCCTCGAAAAAGAGCGCCGTCTCCTCCTTCATCGCGCCCTTTAGCGAGTTGTCCCATTTTGGAAAGGCATCGGGATCGACCGATGTCTCCCAGAGATTGCGGATCTGGAGCCACTGCCCGGCGAAATTGTCCACAAAAGCCCGCGCCCGCCAGTCCTGCACCATGCGTGTGACCTGCTTTTCGAGATTGCCGCTTTTCCGCAGCTCGCCCTTTTCCGCGAGGGCGAAAAGCTCGCGATCCGGCATGCTCGACCACAGGAAATACGAGAGCCGCGAGGCCACCTCCCAATCGGTCAGCTCGCGGACGCCGCCCGGCTGGAGCGCCTCCGGGTCCAGCTCCCAGCGGAAAAGGAAATGCGGCGAGACGAGCGCCGCCTGCACCGCGACCTGCATGCCTTCGAGGAAAGTGCCGCCGCTTTTCAGCGCGAGATCGACGAACCCCGCAAGCCGCGCGACCTCCGCG
>JAYTML010000349.1:0-8515 GCA_043728655.1 Chthoniobacter sp.
CGGCCGGATGGACCGGCAGTTCGCCGACAAGATGAACCTTCAAGACGAGCGGGGACTCACCGAGGCACTCGTCCGCCTCAAATCCATCGGCAGTCTCCCGGAGGATCTTTCCCGCCTGCAATCCCGCATCGACGAGATGGGCCGCATCCGCATCCGCCTTCAAGACCCGGCATTGCAGGACGACGTCGTCGCCAAGCTTTCATTGATTTCCTCCGCCGAGGACAAAGGCGATCCCCTACGGGTCGGCCAGAGCATCTCCACGGTCTCAAAGGAGAAGACCGGCGGCGACGGGGGAAACAAGGAGGGAGACACCACAGTGCAGAACGTCATCGTCGTCCCCTCCCTCATCAAATCGGCGCATCCCTGGGACATGCTCTTGCAGGAGCAGGAGCAGGTGAAAGCGGAGATCGATGAGCTTTCCAAAACCTTCCTGCCAACCAGCGGCAAAATGATCGAGCCGAGAAAAAAACTAGACGCCATCAATGAGAAACTTGAGGCGGAATACCGCACCGCCCAGCGGCGTTTCGACCTTGAGTTTCAGGAACTCATCAACAAGAAAAGCGACCTTGAGGGCAAGATGCCCGAATACAAGGCCATCAACGACAAATACCACCGGCTGCTTGCAGAAATCGGGGTTCACGACCAGTCCCAGCTCCCCTTCACCAGCTACCTCGCGGAAATGCAGAAAAGGCGCGAAGCCGTCAGCTTCGCGGGTGAGAAGGAACGCATCAATCTGCAGTATGCGGGCCTCATCGAGTCCCATGACCGGCCTGTCTCGCCGAACCGCTTCAAGCTCCTCCTCGTGTCGCTTTTCGTCGGTATCGTCCTCGCCATCGGCGTTCCTTTCCTGATCGAGTACCTCGACCACACCCTCGTCAATCTCGATCAGGTCGAGTCCGCCTTTCAGATGCGCGGCCTCGGCATTGTCCCGCAGATCGACGCCTCTTCGATCGGAGCCGCCGCCCTCATCAGCCGGGACGAAAACCGCAAGGACGCGCTCATCGAAAACTTCCGCGTCATCCGCACCAACGTCCTCTCGATGGGCAACCTTACCAAGCAGCCGCACGTCATGATGGTGACAAGTGCGATGCCCAAGGAAGGCAAGACCGTCGTCTCCTCAAACCTCGCCGTCTCCTTCGCCCACACCGGTGTCCGCACGCTGCTGGTCGATACCGACCTGCGCCGGGGCCGCCTCCACCGGCTCTTTGGCTACCGCAAAGATCCCGGCCTCAGCAATGTGCTGCTCAATGAAGTCTCTCTAGAACAGGCCTGCCGCCCGACAGGGCAGGAAAACCTCTGGATCCTCAGCGCCGGCCGCCACCTCGAAATCGGCACCGAACTGCTCGGCTCGCCGCGCTTCGCCGAGCTCATGCAGACGCTCCGCGAGCGCTACGACCGCATCGTCGTCGACACGCCGCCGGTGCTCGGCCTCTCCGAGACAGCGATGATGCAAAGCCTCGTGGACGGCGTGCTTTTCGTCATCTGGACAGGCAATACGCCGGCGCGGAGCGCAAAAGCCGCGGTGGACATGCTCACGGCGAACGGCGCCAACTTCTACGGCTTCGTGCTCAACCGCCTCGACCTCAGTGCGAGCGCGAACTACTACCAGTATTACTATTACTCGCACGATTACTACTACCAGCACCCGCTGGAGAATGCGTGAGCCTCAGCCCCCCTCCCCGGCCCGAAGCCGGCGCATCGTTGGATCCGTCCGCATCCCCGCCGCCCGCTCTCTCGGAGCCTCCCTCCGTCTCGGTCGTCATCCCGGCGTTCAATTACGCGCACTACCTGCCTCAGGCCATCGCCTCCGCGCTCGCGCAGACCCACTCCGCACTGGAACTGATCGTCGTCGATGACGGCTCGACCGACGGCACCCGCGCCGCCGTCGCCGCATTCACCGACCCGCGGGTGCGCTACGTCTGGCAGGAAAACGCCGGGCTTTCCGCCTCGCGCAATACCGGAATCCGCGAAGCCCGCCATGCATTCATCGCCTTTCTCGATGCGGACGACATCTGGAAACCTGAATTCCTCTCCACCGCATTGCGGCAGTTCGCTGCCCTCCCGCAGGAGTTTGCCGCCGTCGCGACGGCGCCCGCCCGCATGGACGCCAGCGGCGCGCCAGCCGCGGGCCCGGGTTACACGTCCGCGCATACCGGCGAACTGACCGTGCGCGACTTCTGCCTGCGCAACCGCCCGCTCTCCTCCTCCGTGGTGGTGAAACGCCACGTCTTCACCGATTGCGGTGGCTTCGACACCGCGCTGCGCAGCTCCGAGGATCGCGACATGTGGATCCGTCTCACGGCGCACGGCCACCGCTTTTTCTTCATCGGCGAACCGCTGGCCTTCATCCGCCGCCACCCGGAAAACATGAGCAAGAACGCAGCGCGCATGAAGGCGAACTCCCAGCGCGTCCTCACCCGTGCGTGGCGGCGCGGCGTGGTCCCCCGGCTCGCCGCACCCTTCTGGCTCCGGGCTTTCGCCATTCATTATGCGATCGTCGCGCGGACTCATTTCGACGACGGCCTCCGAGCCCGGGCGCTGCTCTGCCTGCTCACCTCCGCGGCGCTTTGGCCGTTCTTTCTGCGACCCCGCCGCTGCTTTGAACGCCCGCTTTTTCGCCTTCGCGCCCTGGCCCGTTTCCTCCTGCCGCGACGCACGTGAAAATCCTCCACGTCGTCAATTCGCTCGACCCCGGCGGCATGGAAAACGGCGTCGTGAACATGGCGCACGCGCTGGAGCCGCGAGGCTTTGAAATCCACGTCGCCTGCCTCGCGCGCCGCGGCGCATTCGCCGATCGCCTGCCGCATCCGGACCGGGTCGCCGTGCTCGGAAAAACCGGCGGTTTCTCCCCGCGCGCCGCCCTCCGCCTCGCCGGTGAGATCGCCCGCCTGCGGCCCGACGTCCTTCACAGCCACAATCTCGGCGCTCTCATTTACAGCAGCCTCGCGACCTGCGGCGGACGCCGCTGCGTCCTGCTCCAGGGCGAGCACAGCCAGCTCACCGACGAGGAACTCACCCCGCGCCGCCTCCGCCAGCGCCGGTGGCTGTACCGCGCCTGCCACGCCGTCCACACCGTCTCCCACCCCATGCGCCACGAGCTTCTCGCACTCGGCTTTGCCGGGGAAAAAATCTCGGTCATCCCGAATGGCGTGGACACCGCCCGCTTCGCCCCCGGCGACCGCAGCGCCGCCCGCCGCGCGCTCGGCCTGCCCGGGGACGCCGTCTGCATCGGCATCGTCGGCCGCTTCGGCCCATTCAAGCGCCACGCCGTCCTGCTCGATGCCTTCGCGGAAATCGCCCCGCGGTTTCCCGCCGCGCACCTCGTCATCGCCGGTGCCGGCGGCAGCGATGAGGACGCCATCCGCGCCCGGGTGCAGACCAGTCCGCACGCCGCTCGCATCCACTGGCTCGGCTTTCAGAGCGACCCGGCCGCGTGCTACCGCACCCTCGATCTCCTCGCCATTCCATCCGTCAATGAGGGCCTCTCGAACGCCGCCCTCGAAGCCATGTCCTCCGGCGTCCCCGTGCTCGCCAGCCCCGCCTGCGGTCACGAGCGCATCCTCGACTCCGGCCGCGAAGGCGTGATCGCCGATCTTTCCACGCCCGCCGCGCTTGCGGTGCAACTCGCTGCCCTTCTCTCGCAGCCCGAGCGCCTCATTGACTTCGGGGAAAAAGCGCGCACAAAAATCATCGGACATTTTTCCATCGGCCTCATGGCGGACGCCTACGCCGCCCTTTACCGCACCGTGGCCATGCCCGCACAGCCCAGCCGCTAAATGGATTTCTTCAGCGTCATCGTTTTCCTCGTCCTCTACTACCTGCGCCCGCAGGAGTGGCCGATCGGACTCGGCGGCGTGCGCTTCGTGCAGGTTACCATGCTCGCCGCGCTGGCATCGCTCGCACTGCGCGCCCGCGGCTTCCAGTTTCGCGATCTCTTTCGCACGCCGCACGACTGGGTGGTGCTGGCTTTCTGGCTCTGGATCGTCCTCTCCTCGCCCACTCCGTGGGACACCTTCAAGGAAACCGCGAACGTCTATATCTTCTATGTCGTCATCGTTCAGACGCTCTACTCCGTCCAGCGACTGAATGTATTCGTAGGCTGGTGGACCTTCCTCATCTGCGCCGTCGCGGGACTGGCGCTCCTTTCGCTCTATGGCTTCGACCCGCTGGAGAGCCTCGCCGTGACCAACGGCCCGATGAAAGGCCGCCTCATCCTGAATCTTTCCATTTTCAACAACCCGAACGCCCTCGGCCATAGCGTCGTGCCGGCGATTCCGCTGCTCTATTACTACTGCATTTGGAAAAGGCCCGTCGTCCTCCGGGGCATCGGTACCGCGCTCATGGCCATGGTGGCCTACTGCATCTATCTCACCGTCTCGAAAGGCGCCTTCCTCGCAGGGGCCGCGACCATCGTCGCCACGCTGACCTTTGGCCGGCCAAAGACGGTCCAAGCCGCGATCATCATCTTCGCGCTGCTCTTTGGCGGCGCGGCGCTCCACTCGCTCCCGCGCATGAGCGAGCTGAGCAAATCGAAAAGCGACGAAGCCATCCAGGGCCGCGTCATGGCTTTCACCCATGGCTACAAGGTGATGACGACAACACACAATGGCGTGGGCTACCGGAACTGGCATGAGAGTTTCCTCGCCGGGAAATACCGCTTCAGGCGGACGCAGTTCGACAAGGAGTCGCTCAAAACCCCGATGCCGATCGTCTCGAAGGCGCCGCACTCCTCCTACGTCTGCATCGGGGCGGAACTCGGCTACCCGGGATTTTTCCTCCACTTCGCCATCCTCTACTCCTGCCTGCGCACCCTCATGACGGCCAGGACCGGCACCCCGGATGAGGAGCGCATCCGCCGGATTCTCTTCGTGCTCATCGTCTCCTACATGGTCTCGTCGTGGATGGTGGATTTTGAATACCGACCCACCTTCTTCATGTTTGCCGCAGCTACCGCGGCGCTGCACCGGCACCTGCTTCGCCTGAATGCGACCCACGAGGAGGAGGAGAAAGACGCCGCCGCGCACTCTCTCTCACCCGCAGCCCCCGCATGGCGCGCACGCCTCGTTCCGCAGCCCGCGCTCGAAGGCGCGCTCGCCCAGGCGGGAGCGCCGGTCGCCGTCTTCACCATGGAGCCATTGCCCGCCCGTGAAGCCGAGCCAGAGCCCGAGACAGAGCCCCCGTCCCGCATCGCCTTCGCCTGGAACCGCATCACCCTCGTGGATGTGGCTCTGACCACCGCGATGACCTATGCCGGTATCCGCTACTGGTCCTATCTGCTCACGCGCATGTAAGTGGCTGCGCCCTCCGACACTGTCAGTCCGCTTGGCATTCTCCTCGTTTTTTGGATCAGCGGAGGCGCGCTCGCCTATACCTTTGCAGGCTATGGCGTGCTCATGGCGCTGCTGGCACGCGGACGGACCGGGAAGAGCGCGCGCCCGACCGCAACGCCGGACGTGTGCGTCGTCGTAGTCGCGCACAATGAAGAGGCGCGGATCGCAGCGCGCATCGGGAATCTGCTCGCCTCGGACTATCCCCCGGGAAAGCTCCGCGTCCTCCTCGTCTCGGACGCCTCCACCGACGCCACCGCGGCGCGTGCGCAGGAGTCCGACCCGGCGCGCGTCACCGTCATCTCCCAAACAGCGCGCAGCGGCAAAGCCGCCGGCCTCAATGCCGCCCTGGCACAGGCGGACGCCGAGATCATCGTCCTCACCGACGCCCGTCAGCGTTTCGCGCCCGACGCCATCGCACGGCTCGTCGCGCACTTCGCGGACCCGGCCATCGGTGCCGTGAGCGGCTCGCTCGAAATCGACGCCGCCGGCACCGCCGCGGGCGCGGGCGTCGATGCCTACTGGCGCTACGAGAAGCGCCTCCGCGCAGCCGAGTCGCGCGTGGATTCCTGCATCGGCTGCACCGGCGCCATCTACGCCATCCGCCGCCCGCTCTTCACACCGATCCCCGCCGACACCCTGCTCGATGACGTCGTCATCCCCATGCGGATCGCCGCCAGCGGCGCGCGGGTCATCCATGACCCCGCAGCGCTCGCCTTTGACCCGCAGACGCTCGATCCCGCCAGCGAGCAGCGGCGCAAGCAGCGCACCCTCGCCGGAAATTTCCAGATGCTCTTCCGCCACCCCGGCTGGCTCCTGCCCTGGCGGCACCGCCTCTGGTGGCAGCTCATCTCCCACAAATACCTCCGCCTCGCCGCACCGCTCTTCCTCCTCGCCGCCTTCGCCTCCAATGTGGCGCTCGCCATGCACCCATTCTACAAGGCCACGCTCTTCGCGCAGACCCTCTTTTACGCCGCCGCCGCGCTCGGCTTCCTTCCGGGCCTCCGCCACCTGCGCGCACTCGCGCTGCCCGCCGGATTTGTGTTTCTAAACCTGATGACCCTCCGCGGCCTTTGCCACTACCTCACGCGCGCCGGTCTCGGCGGGTGGAAATAACCCCCGCATTTCTATCCATCGTGGACTTACCCGACAGACCCGCTCCGCACAGCAAGGCCGGCACAATGCCCCCGCCAGTCGATCGCCGCGCCAATAACTTCGACTTCATTCGCTTTGCCTTATCGACACTTGTCCTTGTGTCCCATTCCTCGCAGCTCATAGACGGCGACAGAAGTCGCGAGCCATTGGCGCGCATCACCGCCGACGGCATCACGCTGGGTGAGTTCGCGGTGAACGGATTCTTCCTGCTTAGCGGCTTTTTGATAGTCCAGAGCTGGCTCTTTACCGACGGGCTGCTGGCTTATTTGCAAAAGCGCATCCTCCGGATCTACCCGGCCTTCGTCGTGGCGGGGGTAATCAGCATCGTGCTCGTCGGAGCAGCGGGCGCCGTCCACGCCCTAGCCTACTGGCAGGCCATGGACACCCATTACGCATGGTTCGCCTTCAAGCGGCTTTTCAGCCTGCGCGTCCCATCCACCCCACCCACCTTTGATGGGTTGCCGTTTCCTTCGGTCAATGGGTCGATCTGGACGGTGCGCTACGAATTCTTCTGCTACCTCATGGTCGTGGCCCTGGGATGGGCAGGTGTCTTCAGGAAGCGGATCGTGGCATTGGTGCTGGCGATCGCATCCTACGCCACCTATGCCGCCCAGTCCGCCGGGTTCCTGACATTCAGCGATTCGGATGTGCCATTGGTCGGCGTCATCTCTAACTGGCCGCGCTTTGCCACCTACTTTCTCGCCGGCACTTGTTTCTACCTGTTCCGCGAGAGGTTGCGCTGGAATTGGAAGCTTGCCGCCGGCAGCGGGCTGCTGCTGGCGCTGGGTTGCGCCTTTCACGGCACCTCCGCCCTCGTGCTCCCGCTGTTCGGTGCCTACCTCCTCTTCTACTGCGGTTTTGCCGATGCAGGGGCCCTGCGACGCTTTGGAAAGCGCGGGGACTTTTCCTACGGCCTGTTTTCTTACGGCTGGCCGGTCCAGACTCTCATCCTCTGGAGCTTCCATGGAAAGATGCACCCCGCCCTGCTTTTCCTTCTCTCCTTCCCAGCGACCCTCGCCCTCGCATTCTGCAGCTGGCATGTCGTTGAAAGGCCATGCCTCCGCCTGAAGGGCAGGAATCTCTTTTCCATCCTCGCCGGAATTTTCAAGCGATCGCGGAAATCCGACACCGCCTGATCCGGCGGCGCGGCCTACGGAAGCAGGAGGCGGAGTGCCTGCCTCCACAGCCTCCCCGAAAATGGCGCGTGGCGGAGCCCCTCTTTGCACGCCTCCAGCGCCTCCGCACGGCGGCTCTGCTTGCGAAGGAGATACGCCGCGTTGCTGTAATTCCGAGCGAGCAGACGCCGCTTCACCGCCGCATCCATCGAGGTCGATCGCGCGATCACTTTCGCCGTTTCCAGTTCCTGCCGCACCCTCATGCGATTGGTGCCCGTGTCCGCGTGCGCGAGGACGTTCATCGCGGGTTCGCCTTCGCATTTTACAAACTCCACGCCGCTCTCCCGCAGCCGCGTGAAGAAATCCAGATCCTCCGCGGCCCGGAATTCGGGATCGTAGCGGACGCCCAGCTTCCAAGCCTGCGCCGTCACCGCCACGCACAGGCCGACGCGGTTGCTGGTGCGAAACAGTTCGCCCGGCGGCGGCGTGACTCCGCGCTCCCGCACGCCATCCTCCCGCACCGCCCACCAATCCGCGTAAACGGCCACGGCCTCGGCCACGGGATGCGACCGGGCGGCCGCGGCCAGCCTTTCGACCGCATCCGGCTCGAGGCAGTCATCCTGCGCGAGGCGCAGCAGCAGCGCGCCTCTGGCGGATGAAAAGCCGGTGTTCCAAGCCGCGGACACGCCTTGGTTTTCCGCATGATGCTCGCAGCGCACGGAGGGGTGGGCCGCCGCGATCCGCTCCGCCAAACCGCGCGAGCCATCGCTGCTCCCGTCATCGACGAGGATCACTTCGATATTCGCGTGCGTCTGAGCGAGGCACGACTGCACGGCCTTTTCCAGGAACCGCTCCCCGTCGAAGATCGGGATCACGACGCTGACCAGCGGGGCCGATGCGTCAGTCATGCGCCGCGCC
>JAYTML010000350.1:0-11417 GCA_043728655.1 Chthoniobacter sp.
GCCGAGGCTGACCTTCGGATAATGCGCGTAGTAGGTGTCCGCGAAGTCTTTCCCCACGCGGATCGGCGAGCCCTGGCAGCCGTCCGCGACGTAACGGGCGGCCATGACCAGCGAATCGCGCACAAACAGTCCCGTGACGTAGTGCGCGGCCTCGTCGGGGTGCGCGCCAAACTCGCTCCGATACGCGCCGCCCGTGCGCTGCCAGAAAAAGGCGATGTCGAACGCGAGCACGAAGACGATGCAGCCGATCAGCCATGCACGGGTTTTTTTCGGCGCGGGTGGGAGGGTTTCGACAGATGCGTCCATGTTCATTTTTCAGGCACCGGCGCGAAGCGCGCGAACACGGCTTTGTGCTGCGAGAGGCTGCCGGGTTCGGGGCGGCACTCGACGGCCCGCCAGCCGCGGCCGGTGAAGAAGTAATCGAGCCGCAGCCAAGGGCCGAAGGCGGTGAGCGGATTGCGCGTGCTGCCGGGGAAGGTGAGGCCCCAGCCGCGGCCCGCGCCCGTGTGAGCGTCGGTCATTTCCGCCGCGAAGAGGTGATAGATGGCACCGTGGTCGGGCATGTTGAAATCTCCGCCGACGATGAACGGCTGCTTTTCATCCGCAAAGACCTTTGCCAGCGCACGGGCCAGTTCGATGCGCTTGCCAATCCACTCGCCGTAGTTCCCAAAGCCGGGTTCGCGACGCCTTTTTCCCACGAGGTCGCCGAGGATGCGCCGTCCGCCGAGGAAGCGGGAAAGCTCCTGCCGCGGAGTGGGCAGATGGACGCTGTAAAGGACGAGCGGCTGGCCTTTCATCTGCACCTCGAAGCGCGCGGCCACGGGGTAGCCGGCCCAGTTTGGCTCATTCAGGAGCTCGGACGCGGTGATCGGATAACGGCTCACGAGCACGAACTCACGAAGCGCCACGACGAAGCTGCCGGGGAGTTTTCGCGCCAGCTCGGGCGCGCGATAGCCGCCGTCCTGGAGCAGGATGAAGTCCGGCTTTTCCTGCTCGATGAACGCGGCAAACTGCGGCCTGTTGCTCTCGCCGGCATTGAAGGTGATCGCGGTGATCATCCGCTCGTCCGGCGGCGACGACCCCGCCCACCGGAACGTCATGTAGCCAAACGCCAGCACTACCACGCACGCGAGATGCCAGAGGCAGAGCCGGCGACGAAAGAGCAGGCACAGCGGAGTGAGGATGGCCAGGGGCAGAAGAAGAATCTGCGGCGGCGCGAAAAGCAGCAGGCTGAACACCCACAGGTGCTCGCCCCACCACTCGAGCGCGAGCATCGCCACGCACGCTGCGCCAACATAAGCAATCGTGAGCCAGCCTAGAAGCCGGCGAACGAAGTGCAGCACGCGGGTGAGTGTGCCCGCGGTGATCTTCAAAACCACCGGGTCCGGCTTGGGATCGCTGGTTTCGGGCAGCTTTTCCGTCATCGGCGGAAATTCCGTCCGCTGCTGGACGGTGCGGCTGACGCGGAGCTCATGGGGCTGGTGGCGGAGTCTGCGGTTCAGGCCGTGGCAGCAGTTGACGGCCAAGCTCGCTGTTCCTGAAGCGCTCGATTTCGTTCAGCGCCGGGATGGAAATCTCCGTCTCATTGAGTTCGCGCGCTTTGCGAAACTGAGTCTCCGCATCCTCAAACCGGCGCATGAGTTGAAAGTGCAGACCGTAGTAGGCATAGACATTCCCAAAATTGGGATCCCCCGCGATGGCCCTATGGTAAACGGCATCCGCGTCCTCAAAGCGCCCCGCCACGTCGAGAGTTTGCCCCAGCTTCAGCAGCAGCCGCGTGTCCTTTGGAAAGAGCTTCAGCCCTTCCTCATAAGCCTCCACCGCCTGCTCAAACAGGGCCGCCCGGGTCACGGGGTTTTTTTCGTCCTGCGTCAGAAAATGACGCGCCTGCGCGAGGTAGAAAAACAGGTTCGGATTCTTCTTCTCATAGCCCACAGCGCGCTCAGCGAGGGCGCGCGATTCCTCATACTTTTGATCGCGCAACGCCCGGCGCGACAGTTCGGCGTAGTATTCGCCTGGGAGGAGAGGCACAGCCAGCGCCAGCAGCGCCACCGCCACGGCAGGTGCCACCCAGGCCAGCCATCCGCCGCCAGCCCGGGGCTTTTCGCCGACGGGTTTCAAGTCGGCACTTGGCGTGCCCATGATCGCAAAGAGGATCGCGCCGAGCACCGCATTCGCCGGAAGGTGGAAATTGAAATCGACCACCGAATGCACCAGCAGCGCCGCCACTCCGCAGATCGCCCCAGCCGTCAGCGCCAGCTCATTGCTCGAGCTTCTCCACTCCGGCTTCAGCTTGTAGTTCACGATTTTCCGCAGCCCTCGGAACCCGGCAAAAAGATGAATCACCAAAAAGGCCGCGCCCAGGATTGCCCCGATGACGCCGTACTCCGCGAGCAGATGCAGGTAGTCATTGTGGACAAAGATCGGGTCGGCCTGCACCTCCGGTGAGCGAAACTCGCGCGCGTAATAGAGAAAAGTTCCGCTGCCCGTGCCAATGAGCGGGCTCAGCTGGAACTGCTGCAACGCCGACTGCCACATGAAGAGGCGCATGTTTGTCGGATCGTAAACGGTCTCCACGCGGGTAGTGATCGACGCGCTCTTTGCCATGAAAAACAGTGCGCCGCCGACGAGCAGCGCCACGCCAAAAAGGGCGGCGAGCGTCATCGGCCACTGCCGGTCCGGCCGCACCTTGCGGATGGCCCAGAGGCTGATCCCGCAGAAAAGCACCAGTCCGAAAAGCGTGCTGAGGTAGCCGCCGCGGCTGCCTGTCAGCGCGATCCCCGCTACGCACATCAGCGCACAGTAGCCACCGAGGATGCGCACCCAGTTTTGCACCCTTCCCCAGCACGCGATGCTCAAGGTCATGAAGCACAGCATTTCGAGCAGTCCCGCGAGATGATTCGGGTAGATGTAAAACCCGCTGGCCCGCCAGTCCCAGTCCGACCGGATCATCCAGGGGATGAGCATGAAATCGTCATCCTGCTTGAACTGGATGGCACCAATGCCGACGTGAACTAGGCCGAGGACAGCGAGCACGCCGATAATGATGAGCCGGTCACCCGCGCGCACGAACCAGCGGCTCGTCATAAAGTAAGCCAGCAGCGCTCCCAGCACCAGGAACAGGTCCCATCGGGCCAGATACTCCACTGGGGAGAAGAGTGTTCGGGCGATTACGAATCCAGCCATCAACAGCGTCACTACGCCCACCCAGAGCGACATCGAATGGGATGACTTATCCCGCCGGACAAAGATGAGTGCAAGACCACCCAAACCAAGAAGCACATCGGCAGGCAGACCATACACCAAGCCCGCCCCTCCGATGAGGATTTGCATCACGACCAAGGCCAGAATGAATAGGGAGAGGGCGGCGTAGCGCATGAGAGGGAGAGGCGGCAGTCAGTTTACCGCCTGCATGCTACGAGTCCAGACGGCTCGGAAGAGTTAATCGGCACAGTATCGGCAATCACGTCGGCAGATATCGCTTACCTTGATGGCGGTCTTAAAGGAAATGCGTTTTTCGGCAGTTTTTAAATGCCCTCAATCCATTGAATCAAACCACTTGCACGCACCCGGGCGAACAAAACATCTGTCGTAGAGATTTGACTTGGAATTGATTCGTCTGGGGGTGGCAATTCCAAAAGAGGGATGCATTACGACACTCGGTGGCATCGGGTCAATGAGCCCCAATATCACTGTAGCTCTGAAAAACAAAACGCCCCTGCGAATCTAATCGCAGGGGCGCAAGTTTGATCCTTCGCCTTGGCCTTAGAGGCTGAAGATATTGGACACCGGCGTTCCCGATGCACGGTTGTGCAGGTAGTATGAGCCCGGGATGTTTGAGAGGCCGCCTGCGCCAGCACCGGGGGTGCCTGCGATAGCTTCAGAGATACCGAAGTTCACTGCGTTCGTGACCGAGGCAGTGCCACCGAATGCCGTCGAGATCGCAGCTGCGGCACCAGCGAGTTGCACAGCGTTTCCACCGGTAACCCACGCGAACGCCTGAGCAGCCGCCTGAGCTTGTTCAACGTGCAGCGTGACAGCAGATGCCGCCTTTATTGCCGCGAGGGCCACCTGCAAGTCGGTCGAGACATCGTATGGCGTAGCTGAACCAATCGGTGGAGCCATCTGCGCGACGAAGCCAGTGACGGCACCCGCAACACCAGTCGCAGGTCCGGTCGTGAATCCAGCGGGCAATCCATTGCTCCGGCGGAACGTACCCGCTCCGACACTCACGTCATTATATGTGGCACCGACCACCGCGATTACCACGCTGCGGACAGCATCGCGCAGGGCGAATTGCTTTGCGCTCGCGGAGAGGTCACGGGACTCCAGGATGCCGGTCGTCACACCAGCGCTGATTGCCGCGATCGCCGAGGGACGGTTCCCGAGGGCGAGCTTGTCAACTCCGGCAGTTCCGGTGGTGAATGTGATCTTCGAGTGGTTGATGATGCCGGCAATCGCCTGATACGCCTGCTGCGGGGCATTGAAGCCCGCGGTGTGAGCGATTACGTGGCTGAACTGCGGCAGAACGACCGTGCTAGCCGTAGCGATGTCACTGACGAGGGTCGGATTCGATACGATCTTGCCGCCGATGTAGGCCTGAATGTTCGTGCCCGCACCGTTGGTCTTGGTGAAGGACGCGACCTCGCCGGCGAGCGAGAGATTCTGCTGAAGATTACGATTTGCACTGATTGCAGCCTTGGTGAGGTCGGATACAGTTGTTCCCGTTGTTTTGGCAATGGCTGCGGCAAGGGTGCCGACGGCGTCACTGGAATTCGCAAGGCTGGCCGCATAGAGGATTGCCAGATTTCGATCAGAGGTACCCGCCACGGAGAGCGATGCGAGCGTGGCGTTGTAGTTTCCCACCGGGTTGTAGGGATTCAGGAGAAGCGGGACCAAAGCTGCGGCGTCCGTAATCTCAGTCGTGAAGGCGGGTGCGGCAGCAATGCCAGCGTTCTTGATGGAGAGGGCATTCTGATTCAGATTGCCGGCCAACGCTGCGACGACTGGAATATATTTACCTGCACCGCCAATCGCCCCGACCATAGCCGTGACAGCAGCGGCACTGCGGGCATCACCGACGGCACCCGGCAGCTTGAGCGCATTGCCGAGATTGTAAGCGATGTCCGCATACGCATCTTGGGCATTGACCAGAGAGACCGCCGTAGCCGCCGTGATCGCCGCGCCGCCGATCGCCGTAGCGTTAGCAGGCGTCAGACCGGCAGCTAGGATAACCGCTTTCGCAGCACCACCCGCCGCGCCAATCGGACCGCCGGTGATGACACCAGCCGCGATATCAGCCGGAGCCGCCCCACCAAAGCCCGCTCCATTGATCGTTGCAATCTGAAGCGCGGCCGTAGTAGTTCCCGCCGCGGCAGCAGCCCGGGCAACGATGGCTTGAGCAGTCGCACCAGCACCGGGAGCAGCAGCAGTAAGCGTGTCCTTGACAATCACCCCAGCCGCCCCTGACCAGCGGGCAGCACCAGCAGCCGCCACAGCGACAGGATCCTTACCCCCACCAACCAAACCGGCAGCCGCCCCAGCGCCGGACGTGTTGAAGGTGTCATAGGAATCGACAAGATCTGTCGCATACGCACCGGCGCCGACGGCGGCCTTGATCACCCCGTAACTAACCGCATTGCGATAGCCGGCGTAGCGGAGCGCACCCTGAGCGATGGCTCCAGCGGTGACATCGGAAGCTCCCGCAGCGGCAACGATCTTCACGATCATGTCGTTCAGGTCGATCAGCAGCGCCGGATTCACGAGCGCGTTGGTAGCCAGTTCGATATTGGAAGGCGAATTGAGCGCAGGGGCGCCAACGAGGGCCGCGACACCGGCCGTCGCGATGCCCTCAACCAAAGCCTTTTTCGAAGGCCCGGCCGGAACGGCGAGCGCCGCATTGGAGAACAGCAGCGCGACAGCGTTTGAATCAACAACAGACATTCCGACCGGCGTCGTGACCGCCTTCACCAATGCCGCAGCGACGAGAGTTTTAACGTCAGCCACCAAAGCCGTGTCTGCCGCCACCTTAGCGAGGAACAGCTTGAGATCCTGGCCGGCAAACGAAGCCGGATTCACCTCGGCAACCGCCTCGATTGCGCTTGTCAGTTGCGCGACCTTGGTGCCACTACCCGAGGCAATAACCCCGGCTGCAATCGCCTCCAAGCCAGCCTGAACCTGCGGAGCCCCACCCTGCCAGCCAGCCGAACGGAATTTAGCAACATCCGCGGCGAGACTCGCTAGCGTAACCCCCCCAGGGACAACGACGCCATTCGCGAGATCGGTCGCAACCGCCTGAACCGCAGCCGCATATTCCGCAGCCGTCGCCGCAGTTTTACCCAGAGGCGCAGGCAGGATGAGCGTCTTTGTAGCGGCCAATTTACCCTCGATCGCAAGAAGACTCGGGGAATTAACCACTGGCGTGCCATTTGGCTCAAACGGACTGCCAGTCCCGGCGGCAGCCTGCGGGTAATACGGCCCCTGGGCCATCAGGGATTCAGCACCCAAACCCAGGACCATCGCCGCCGCGAATACTGCGGCAAAGCCCTTCCGAAGGTGATTATTGAAGAATGCGGGGTTCGGGGATTTGTGGAGGAGGTGGAGTGACTTCATGGTTTTGGATTGTGTATTTAGGAGGGAAGAGTGTCTGGAGGGACTGCTGTCCAATGCGTGATTTGGTGGGAGAATCGCGAGGGATACCCGGCCTGTCAATAAAATCTTTCCAACTTTTCCATCCCATCCCTTTCGCGGCTTGATTTCGACCCGCGGAAAGTCCCGCTTTCCGATGCGGCCGACAGATTCTGGCGTGACGGTTTTTCCCATGCTTTTTGGCTGCGGTCAAACGCGGTGTGCGCCCGATTGGAAGATCGGCGAGATCAATGCCGGCCGACCTGACGCCAGCGCCAACTCTACGGCAATATCCCCCGCAGCCATGAGGCCGGGTCCGACCTCTCCTGCATGCCGCGGATTACCCGGTCCGCTTCCGACCGCGCGGAGCCTCCACGAGAGCAGCCACAGCGTGGGGGCAGGCGTGCCGTGGCTGGCTTTGCCAACAGATGAGGAAAAATTTCCCATGACCATTCGAGTTTGCCGCGCGAACCTAGCCGACCTGCAATCAACCTCCTGTTTTGAGTTCCGCTCCGGGCGGCTCCGAGAACTCACCGCAAGGTCTTCTTCCTCGCTGCGATCTCACGCCAATCGCAAAGGGATCACAGCAGCCGACGATTGAAAACCCAGCGCCACGGAATCAGCAATTCCCTACACCGCCTGAGACACGAACCAAATGCTTCCGGTTACTTCCATAATGATTTTGATTGCCAACGTCATTTCGTTCAGTGAAATAAAAATTTTCCCACCGACCCTGCGCAAGTTGGGAATCACACGCATGTTTATTCTCCATAAGAACCTATGAGCGAGATTTTCAGCCGATTCAGCTTTCATGCGGGCAAATTCCACGGCCAAGTCTGGATTTGTCTCGCGGGAATCTGGTTGGTTGTGCTGCTTTGCACCCTAGCGAGTATCAACAGCCAGCCGTTCAGCGCGCGGCAACGGAGATTCTGGATCCTCGCGGTCTGCCTGTTCCCGCTAGTTGGTCTGCTGGCATATTTGCCGTTTTCCTGCCGCTGGGAGCAGCTTGCGCAGCTGCTTTTCATCCGCCTGCAGGGGAGCCACGGAAAAACGCGCGGGGCCAACGCCAAACAATTGAGCGGAGGACGGACGCCTTGATAGAACGCTTGTTCGACGCGACGAAGGTTCACATCGGACTGGCTTCCTGTGGCTCATTGGCGGCATGCCTTCTCTTCACTTGCGCGGCTTTTCCGGCAAAATCCGCCGAACCGCCAGAGTTTCGGTCAAGCGGGCCGGACGTCCGCGGGGGCGAAAGCCTCCCCAGCACGCTCCCGAACGGGGCGTATCAGACCCCGCCGGTTCCAGGCGTCGCCTACTCCAGGCTCTTTCGGAACACGGGAGCCCCGTACAGCGATCCGCTGAATCCGATCTCTGCCACCCCGTCTGCCCGAACAGAATCCATCGAGGGTCGCGCGACATTTACTCTGCCGATCCGGGCGTCATTCCCGCTGCTGCAGCGCGGCTTCGAGCCTCAGGACGCCGACCTCAAACTGGGGCCTGTTTTTTTTAAGCTCCATGCGATCTCAGGGGCCGTGCTGTGGAGCGACAATATCAACCTGCGCGAAACAGAACGGGAATCCGGCACAATCGGAATCGTCACGATCAGCGGCGCGATCATCGCCCAGTTCACCGAGGGCGTCCGCCTCGCCCTGTCTGGATCCCTAGTCTATCTTCCCCTGCAGAATGAGGCAGGCATCGCCGGATTCGGCGTGCATGCGCCTTACGTGTTCGGCTTGGAGAATCAGCCTGTAGTTCGGTCCGAAATCACGTGGAATACGATGATCGGCGGCTGGAACGTCGTTTTTGCCGACGATTTCCATATTGGATTTGCGCGGTTTTCCAACAACGTCCGTGACGACGCCGTCCTGTTTCAGGGCGGCGGATTCGATGGTGTTGACCGGGCGGGCCGTTACAGCTTCCGCGCGAATGATCGGACGTTTCGGAGCGAGAGTCGCGACCGCGAGAGCGGCGGCGAGGCCGATATCCTCTACTACAGCAATATCGTCAGTGCGCAGGCAGACCGTCTTGTCGTGGGGAAGACGCGCCTGCGCTTTCAGGCGGCGCACGAAAACCTGTGGTACAACCAAGGCAACCGGGGTCTTCCAGGCCTCCGAGATCAGGCAAGTGTCAGCCTCATTTCCGAGCGGGAGAATCTGCGCTTCAAGCCATTCCTTCAGTACCACGTCCTGCGAACGGAACTGCAGAACAGCTTCGACCAGACGGTTCGCGCAGGTTTCGATGGGCCTATTACCGATCAACTGCAGCTTAACGCCGAAACCGGCTACTACTTTGGAAACGAGCGGGACAGCCTGCTCTGGCGAGTTGGCCTCCGGCATCAGGCGGGACCTTACACGCAGCAATCCCTCTATTTCTTCCGTTCGCTCAGCGGATTTCACGACGAGGTCCACGAGGGCATCGGCTACAATATCCGCCAAGTGCTCGGCCCGAAGGTCGTCGCGAACGCATTCGTTTCCAGAAGTTCGATCGACTCCCTGGAAAGCGACGGCTTCGCCCGCACCGAATACCGAACGGGCCTCAACTTCGCAATCGCCGCCGGGCCGAAAACCACCATCAACCTCACCGGCACATATACTCTCCTCGATTCGGAAGGTGGCCAATCGGAAACATGGACCAGCCTCGCGCAGGCGAGCCATTATATCACCGACACCTTCCTCGCGCGTCTGATGTATCAGTACCAGCGGCACGGTTCGGATTTTCGCAACGACAGCTACTACGAGAACCTGATCTTTTTCAGCCTCACAAAATATTTTAATTGAGCGAGTTCCGTGAATCGCGCGCGTCTTCCGCCAATCCGCCGTTGACGACCCTCCGAAAAGTCAGTATTGACCCCGATTCCAGCCTCATCGCCCCCGCGCTCCCCCGCGCCCGCTGATAAACACTTTTAGATGATTTTTCGCTCCATCCGCCTCCGATCTCTCGCAGCATTTTTGGCGTTGCTGGTGCCTTCCGCCGACTCGGCATTCGCGCAAGACACCGTCGCGCCGGGGAAGATCGCGTTCAAGAAAACGGCCATTCCACTCTCGACGGGGGACTCGGGCATGGGGGCTAGGAGTGCTACGGTGAAGGCGGCGGCACGCGATGTGGAGGATTTGACGGAGAAGAAGCAGACGCTGGAGGGTGAAGTGCGCTACGCAAAGGCGAAACTGGACGCCGCACAAAAACAGCTCTCGGTGCAGACCGCCGCAGGAAATCTCGAAGCGGCGGATCGTCTCAATCAGGAAGTCAAAGACTGGCAGGCGCGCTTGGACGGCTCGCGAAACCAACTCGCGCAGGTGGATAAGGAAATGGACGAAGCGTCCCAAGGTCAGCAAAGCGCAGCCTCGGCGAGCAACGAAATCGTCGTTCCCGGCGAGACGCTGGAGGTTTTCGTCAACGAAGATCCTTCGTTTAACGGTCGCTATCAGGTACGCCGCGGCGGCTACATCATCATGCCGCAGGTTGGCCGCATCGCCGTGGCCGGCAGGACGATCCCCGGCGCCGAGGCTGCTGTAAAACGCGCCCTGCAAAGCTCCCAACTCCATCACGCCTCGGTCTTGATCGAGCGCGTGCAAGGCGCGGACATAGAAAACGGCCAGTTCATTCTCCTTTCGGGCGAGTTTTCCCGCCCCGGACGCTGGATTATCCCGAAGAACACCACTCCCACGCTGGTCAGCGTGATCCTGAGCTCGGGCGGAACCACTGATAAAGCGGACCTCACTCGCGTCCGAGTCATGCGGATGGCCGCAAACAAGGGCGTCGTCGAAGAGGTGAACGTGCAAAAGATACTGGACGGGGGTGGCCTGACGTCCGACCTCACGCTTGACGAGGGCGACGTCGTCACGATTCCAGCAGGCCCGACGAGCCTCGTCTATCTCACGGGGAACGTGGTGCGCCAGGGCAGTTTCCCCCTCAAGGCCGGCGAGAGGCTCAGCGCCTACGGAGCGATCCTTCAAAACGGAGGATTCGCCCGCTTTGCCGATCAGGCTGGCGTTTACGTCCTCCGTGCCGTCCCAGACGGCTCGAAGGTCAAGCTGCCGGTAAACATCAAGGACATCAAGCGCGGTCGCCGTGCCGATGTTCAGTTGCAGAGCGGCGACATCGTCGTCGTCCCCGAGAAATTCTGGAGTTTGTAGTTTCCGCACAGGGCGGACCATTCGAGCCCCCTCGGGCAGGCCCCGCAATCATCTCTGCGGCGGGCCAAATCAGTTGCTGCGGGCGAAGGCGTTTCGCGTAATCTGAACGGCGCAATGGTCTCCGATAGATTTTCAACATGATTCCCGGACTCAAAGCCCGCGTCTTCAGCCTGCACGATGTGCTGATGTACGTCGCCATCGGCCGCAAGCATCTGCGGCTCATGGCGCTCCTTATCTGTTTCTCACTGATGTGCGGACTGACTTTTTACATCTTTGCCCGGCCCGTCTATCACGCGCAGGCGCTGATCCAGGTCGATGACGTCTCCCGCCCGATCGACACCGACAAAATCTACCAGGACAGCCGCTTCCAAGCCATTCCGATGCAGCTCACCGCGCCGCACATTCTCAAGCGGACAGCGGCGGCGCTCGGGGTCAATGCGAGCAACCGCGACCTAGAAAGGACTTACCTCACCAAAGTGCGCGCGGTTTACAATTCGCAATCCAACCTCGTGGTTGATATCTGGGTCGCCCTTCCAGAGCTGGCCGACCGGTGGACGGAGACCATGGTACGGGAATTCCTCGCATACCGTGCAGAGAAGCGCGTGGAAGACCGGGACAACCTGGAAAAGACCTACGCCACGGAAATCAAGGAAGTCC
>JAYTML010000351.1:0-3706 GCA_043728655.1 Chthoniobacter sp.
GATCCGCGCAGCGCCGCCAGCGTACTCCGCGCCACCGCCAGCCCCGGTTCCGGCGGCACCATGCACATCGACTTCACGGCGCAGAGCGGGAAGAGCTACACCGTCCAGTACAAGGACGATCTCAATGCCACCTTCTGGCTGAAGCTGATCGACATCGCACCCGGAACCACACGCGCGCTCCAGGTCACCGACACCCCGCCGACGCCCGCCCGCTTCTACCGCATCGTCACCCCCGCCCAGCCCTGACCCAGCCGCTGAAGGGGGCCGCTGAAAACCCGAAACCGCTGAACACTGCAGCCGCACAGCCGGCCGGGATGCCGCGTATTAACCCTTAGTCAGACCTCGCGGCCCGACGATGAACATTCATGGGGAAACCCATGTTGCAGTCTCTGGAAAAGTGCCGGCGGAGGGGATCGAACCCACACTCCCTTTCGGGAACAAGATTTTGAGTCTAGCGCGTCTGCCAATTTCGCCACGCCGGCTTCTCGGGTCAGCAAGGCGCGGAGCTTAACGGCCGCCGCGATCGGCGCAACCGCAGAGTTGCCCGGATTCAAATCCGGAACAACCCCGCCTGTCCCCGAGGTCGCCTGCCCCGCTCCCGTGAGTTCAGCAGTCCAACCGGCACGATAATCTCCTTGCGCCGCCCTCGGCTTCGGCCCGTCAATTTAAACCCATGAAACGTCTCCCCGCCGTCCTCGCCTTAATTGTCATTTCGTTTTCCCGCGCAGGGTCGCAGGAAAAATCCGCGGACAACTTTGTCTCCATTTTCGACGGCAGGACGCTCGCCGGCTGGCACGTCAGCGCAAAGACCAGCCACAGCCGCGCGAGCCAGAATCAGAGCGGCGGCAGGTGGGTCGTCGAGAACGGTGCGCTGGTGGGTTCGCAAGACCTCCCAGGCAATGGAGGCCTCATCATCACGGATCAGCAGTACGGCGACTTCGAGGTGAAACTGGAGATGAAGAATGATTTTGGGCCGGACAGCGGCCTCTTCCTCCGCAGCACCGAGGATGGCAAGGCATGGCAGGCCATGATTGATTACCACGCAGGCGGAAATCTCATGGGGATCTATGGCGAAGGGCTCGGCGGCAAACCGCACGTCCGCAATTTCAGCTTCAAGGACAAGGTCACGGAAATCACCGACCAGCCGACGGGCGAGCCACCGGTGGCGCTTCCAGTGCTGCCCGACGCGTGGGCCAAATTCTGGCGGCACGGCGAGTGGAACGAACTGCGCGCGCGGATCGTGAACAACCCGCCACATATCACGACGTGGATCAATGGCGTGAAGATCATGGAATGGCAGGAAAAGGAAATCCGCCATCCGGCGAAGGGCGGCATCGCGCTGCAAGTCCACGGCGGCGGCGATCACACGAAGGAATTTGTGCGCTACCGCAACATCGAGGTGAGGCACCTCGGCGAAAAGGAGCCATGAAGCTGGCGGCGCGGCAGTCCTGCGCACGCTGACGCCCGCAGGCTTTCTGCGAAAGCGGCAGTTTTAGTGCATCTCCACCGCGCACGTGCCGAGGCCGCCGCGGAAGTAGTGGAACTGCACATTCGGATGCCCGGCGAGCAGCGACATCGGCACGCTCGTGTCCACGATCCGCCTGGAAATCATGAACGCCGTGAGCCGCTGGCCGAACGGGTTGTCGTGGTTGCCCGCGTGCCAGATGGAGACCTTCTCTGCCTTCCACGTCTCGACCGGGCCGACGGTGATCGCCTTTGTCGGCACCATCGAGATGTTGCCGCCGCCGCTCGTGCGCGCGTTCTGCGCGATGGTGAGCGGGTGCAGGTCCACGACGCGCGTGGCGAGCTTGTGATACTCCGCGGCGGTTGGCGGCGCGTCCTTGTGCCGGCCGCGGCGCGGGAGCGGATCGTTGAAGGCCCAGTGCTTCACGTCGCCCTGTCCGCCCTGCATCACGGCGCAGCGCACGCCGGCGTCCCACGTCTTGCGATACGCCGAGGTGTCGGCCTTTGGGAAATGCAGATGCGTGGCCGGCATTCGCAGTCTTTTCCCGATGCGATCGAAGCACAGCTCGCGGTCGGCCTTCTCAAAGCTCAGCGGATGCGTGGCCGGCACCTCGCGCCCCGTCGCGACATCGAACCATTCATCCATGCCCCAGAAATGCCCGGCGCGCACATCGAGCCCGAGCGCGTTGATGATCCGCGCGACGAGCGGGAGCTGCTCGGTCGGCCCGATCGGTCCGCAGATGCCGACGGGATTGTCCGCGGTGCTCTGCTTCCAGGCGGCGATGTATTCCAGCGCCTCGGCGAGATAGAAATCCTCAAGCGTGTCGTAGAGCACGACGCTGAATCCCGCCCGCGAGAGCTTCGGGAAATCGCGTGCAGTCAGCTTTGCCGCGTCGTTGATGATGTCGGTGTCGAGGGTGGTGTAATCCCACCAGTCGGGCGCAATGGCGCTGAGCTTTCTAGGCATGGTGTCGTGGGGTGAAGCCGTTCAGTCGGCGTTTTCGAGGGCACGCGCGTAGCCCTTGTTGAGCAGATATTTCGATCCGAGCGCGTCGCGCAGCGGATCGGCGGCCTCATCGCAGAAGCCGTAGTGCTGATGCCGCCGCCAGCCTTCGGCGTGGACGAAGCGCCCCGTCCGCCGGCCGAGCGCGAGGGAGAATCCGTCCATCGTGCCGAGGTAATTATCCTGTCCCTGCGAGGCGTCGAGCCACTCCTTCTGCGACGCGTGGCATGCGAGCGCCGAGCGCTTTTGCACATGCGCGCTCGTCGTATTCACGTAGCTCTCGGGAGCGACGCGCCGCCGCATAGGATCGCGCTGCCCGTGCGGCATCGCGTGATAGATGGTCGCCGGCTCCATCGCCGACTTTCGCTGCGGCCGTGAGCGGTAGTGCGGGATGCCGCGGGCGAAGGTCCCGGTGACCGCGAGCCGCGCGGTGACCATGTGATCCTCCATGTAATCCTCCAGCGCGTGCGTGAGCACGACTGTCGGCCGGACCTCGCGCACCACGGCGCACACGCGGCGGATGTTTTCGTCCGTGTAGAAAATCTGGAGGTCGTCGCAAAACGGCGCGTGCCATTTCGCGCCGAGCGTCCTTGCCGCGGCCTGTGCCTCCTTGCGCCGCACTCGCGCGGTTTCCGTCATTGTCATCACAGTGCTGCCGAGGTTGCCGTTGGAGAGATTGCAGCAGTGGATCTCCCAGCCCGCGTCACGGAGCAGCAGCAGCGTCCCGGCCATGACGAATTCGATGTCGTCGGGATGCGCGGCGAAGGCGAGGGCGCTGGGCATGGCGGCTTAGGCGGCGGGGATCTCCAAAACCTTCACGGCGCGCCCCTCCGCGGCCGACTTGTCCGCCGCCGCTATGACGCGGTGCGTGCTAAAGGCGTCCGCAAGGCTGGTGAGCGGCATGTCGCGCCCGCCGTCGAGCGCGTCGAAGAACGCCTGAAACTGCGTCTGATACGGGTGATCGCTGACCGCGCCGCTATCGAGCAGCTTCATCGAAAGCTCGCTCCACGCGCTGCGGTCGAGGCCCGCGAGTTTTTGCGAGTGAAACTTGTTGTCGAGAATCGAGCCCTCGCTGCCGACGAGGTGCGTGTGGAAGTAGTAAGGCTGGAGGCAATCGACGACCGCCGCGCATTTGCCCACCGCGCCGCCCGAAAACTTCACGAGGCTCACGCTGCTCGTCGGATATTCATAGGCGGCGAAATCAGGATGGCTGCTTTGCGTGGCGTAGCTGGTCACCTC
>JAYTML010000352.1:0-2189 GCA_043728655.1 Chthoniobacter sp.
AAGATGAGCATCCAGCAGGGCGTGGTGCGCACCGTCGAGTGGCTCTCGGAGAACCAGTGGGTGCTGGAGTCGCGAGGCTGACGCTTTCACCGAGATGAAGATCACGGTTCTAGGACTCTGGCACCTCGGCTGCGTGACGGCGGCCTGCTGCGCTCGGCACTTTCAGGTCACCGGCCTCGACTTCGATCCGGTGCTCATTGCGGGACTGCGCGAGGGAAAGGCGCCGCTCCTCGAGCCCGGCCTGGACGAATTGATTGCCGCCAACGCCGTTGCCGGAAGATTGGAGTTTTCCACCGAACCCGCTGCCTGCCGCGATGCTGACGTGCTCTGGGTGACCTGCGACACGCCGGTGAATGAAGCTGACGAGTCCGACGCAGCGCAAGTGCTGGAGCCGCTCCGCCGGGCGCTCGCCGAATTGCAGGCAGGCGCGCTGGTGCTCATTTCCTCGCAGCTTCCCGTCGGCACCTGCGCCGCGCTGGAGCGGGAGTTTCCGCAGTTTCACTTCGCCTGCTCGCCGGAAAACCTGCGGCTTGGCCGCGCGCTCGACGCCTTTGAGCGCGCGGAGCGGATCATCGTCGGCACTCGCACGGACCAGCCGAAGCCAGTGCTCGAAAAGCTGCTGGCGCCATTCACGCAGCGCGTCATTTTCATGCGGACGGAGTCGGCGGAGATGGTGAAGCACGCGCTCAATTCCTTCCTCGCCGTCTCGATCACTTTCATCAACGAAATCGCCCGAGTGTGTGAGCACGTGGGCGCGGACGCGGCGGAAGTCTCCGCCGGCTTGAAGAGCGAGCCGCGCATCGGGCCGCGCGCGTATCTCGGTGCCGGCGGGCCTTTCGCCGGCGGCACGCTCGCTCGCGATGTCGTGACGCTCACCGGGCTCGGAGCGCGCTTTGGCGAACCGCTCGCCGTCATTCCCGCGATCAAGCAGAGCAACGACCTGCATCGCGGCTGGATCTTCCGCCGCTTGCAAAGCCGCTTTGGCGAACTGCGCGGGCGCACAGTTGCCGTGCTCGGTCTGACCTACACGCCGAACACCGACACGCTCCGCCGCAGCGCGGCCGTGGAGCTTTGCCAGCAACTGCTCGCCGCGGGTGCAAACGTGCAGGCGCACGATCCAGCCGTGCGCGTATTGCCGTCGGATCTCGCGGCGGTGCGACTCGGCGAGCTCCACACGACGCTCGCGGATGCGGACGCTGCGGTCGTTTGCACGGAGTGGCCGCAGTTTCGCACCGCGCCGTGGCCGGAGCTTTTGCCGCGCATGCGCCAGCCCGTAGTGGTCGATGCAAACCGGTTTTTGGAAGCACCGCTGCGCGCGTGCGGCGCGGTCGAGCACCTTTCTGTCGGACGCCCCTTATGAAACTCACCGGACTCAATGCCATCGTCACCGGCGCCAGCCAGGGCCTCGGCAAAGCCATCGCCGCGCAATTCCTCGCGGACGGCGCGAGCGTGCTCATCTGCGCGCGCGACGCCGCGCTGCTCGCGCAGACGCGCGATGAACTGGCCGCAGGCGGCGGGCGCGTGCTGGCGCAGGCGTGCGACGTCTCCAACGAGGCGGAGGTCGCGGCGATGACGGAGTTCGCACTAAGCGAATTCGGTGCGGTGCATGCGCTGGTCAGCAATGCCGGCGTGTATGGCCCGATGGGGCCGACCGAGGAAGTCGATCTCCGCGAGTGGATGCGCGCGGTCGAAATCAATCTCTATGGAACGCTCCTGCCGTGCCGCGCGCTCATCCCGCACTTCAAGCAGGCCGGGCGCGGAAAGATCGTCGTCGTCTCCGGCGGCGGCGCGACGAACCCGATGCCGAATGTCAGCGCCTACGCGGCATCGAAAGCGGCCGTCGTGCGCCTGATGGAAACGCTCGCCGAGGAATTGAAGCCGCACGGAGTCGATGTGAATGCCATCGCACCCGGCGCACTCCAGACGCGGCTCGTCAGCCAGGTCCTCGCCGCCGGGCCGGAAAAAGTGGGCGAGGCCTTTTACGCGAAGAACAAAAAGTGGGCGGAGGAGGGAGCGACGCCGCTAGCGCTCGGCGCGAGCCTGTGCGCATACCTCGCGTCGGCGGAGAGCGACGGCATCACAGGCCGCCTCATCAGCGCGCAATGGGACGCCTGGGCGCGACTTCACGAACACCGCCGGGAACTTGCGGACTCGGACATCTACTGCCTGCGGCGGATCGTGCCGGAAGA
>JAYTML010000353.1:0-10776 GCA_043728655.1 Chthoniobacter sp.
CGCGTCCTCATCCTCGACGAGCCCACGCAGGGCGTGGATGTCGGCGCGAAAGCCGAGATTCACCGCATCATCCGCGCCCTCGCGAAAGAAGGTCTCGCCGTGCTGATGATCTCCAGCGACCTGCCGGAAATCCTCGGCATGAGCGACCGCATCGCCGTCCTCCGCGCCGGCACCATCGTCTCCATCTTCGACGGAAAACCCACCGCCCACGACGTGATGGCCGCGGCCCTCGGGCAAGCCGCCGGAAAGGAAGCCGCGTAAATGGGCAGATACTTCCGCGAACTCACCGTCGCCTTTGCGCTACTCGCGCTGCTGCTCGTGCTCGCGGTTTTTGCACCCGCATTTTTTGAAGCGCAGCCGCTCCTTTCACGGCTCACGCGCGAGGCACCGACGCTCGTCGTCGCGTGCGGCATGGCGCTGGTCATCATCTCGCGGCAGATCGATATTTCCGTCGGCTCGCTCTTCGGCGTGTGCGGCGTGTGCGCGGGATTGCTGGCGGCGGAGAAATGGCCGGTCGCACTCGTGGTGCCTGCGGCCATCGGCATCGGTGCGCTGCTCGGTGCGGTGAATGGCGCGCTCGTCGCAGGGCTGCGGCTGCCGAGCATCGTCGTCACACTCGCCACCATGGTCATCGCCCGCGAAGGGCTGCGCTGGCAGCGGCAGGGCGCGTTCGTGAATCTGCCAGACGGCCTGCAATGGTTCGGCCTCAGCCAGCGCGCCGGGCAGTTCACGCTCATCGGCCTCGCGCTCGTCATCCTCGCCGCGCTCGCATGGGCGATGAAAAACCTCGCCGCCGGTCGTTTCATCCACGCCACCGGCTCCGATGCCGAAGCCGCGCGCCTCGCCGGCATCCGCCCGCAACTCACCACCTTCGCCGTCTTCGTCTTCATGGGCGCGCTCACCGGCCTCGCCGCCGTGATGAACCTCGTCCAATCCCCCCAGGTCGATCCGAAATCCGGCGCGGGCCTGGAGCTGAAAGCCATCGCCGCCGCCGTCGTCGGCGGTGTCGCCGTCTCCGGCGGACGCGGCCATCTTTGGGGCGTCTTCACCGGCGTCCTGCTCCTCGCCTGCATCAATCCCGCGCTCACCTACCTGCACGTCGAGGCGTATTGGGAAAAAGCCATCCAGGGCGCCATCATCCTCCTCGCCGTCGTCGCCGACGGCGTCCGCAACCGGCGCCAAGCACGCTGATTCGGCACATGTCACAACCACACATCGCGTGTCATCCTGAGCGGAGTTTCGCCGTGGAAAGGCGGGGGCGAAACGGAGTCGAAGGACCTCGGAGGTCCGATGACGTGCAGCGCTTGATCGAACCACCGGGGTCCTTCGACTGCGCGCCGCACCGCCTGCGCCCGCCGCGGCGCTCCGCTCAGGATGACACGCTCGTTAGTTGGGTCTGAAGCATCACACGCCATGTCCGCATCACCCTTTCAAAAGGCGAAAGCCGCGCTCTTCCGCCACGAGACCATCCTCCTCGTGGTGCTGCTGGCGGAGTGGTTTTACTTCGACTCCGTCGGGCGGCGCTTTGGCTCGCTCGACAATACTTTCGACATCCTCCGGCACTCCGCGGAAATCGGCCTGCTCGCCCTGGTGATGACGCCGATCATCCTCACCGGCGGCATCGATCTCTCGGTCGGCTCGCTGCTCGGCCTGTGCGCGATCCTCTTTGGGAAAATGTGGCGCGATGCCGGGATGGACCCCGCGCTGGCGGCAGTCTGCACACTCGGCATCGGCGCGGCGGCGGGTGGGCTGAATGCGGCGCTGATCACCGGCCTGCGGCTGCCGCCGCTCATCGTCACGCTCGGCACCTACTCGCTTTTCCGCGGGCTGGCGGAGGCGATCACGCGCGGCGCGGATACCTTCACCGGCTTTCCGCAATCCTTCCTGAATCTAGGCCAGGAGCGGCTCGGCTGGCTGCCGACGCAGGTCTGGGTCTTCCTCGCGGTCGCCGCCGCTGTGTGGCTGCTCGTGCATCGGACGACTTTCGGCCGCTCATTCCGCGCGATCGGGTTTGCGCCGGAGGGCGCGCGCTACGCGGGCATCCCCGTCGAGCGGCGTGTGGCGCTCGCGTATGTCCTCGCCGGCGTGGTCGCGGCGCTGGCGGCGATCATTTACACCTCACGGCTCGGGCAGGCGAAAGCGGACGCGGGCACCGGCTACGAGCTGTTCGCGATCACCGCCGTGGTGCTCGGCGGAACGAGCATTTTCGGCGGAATCGGCTCCGTGCATGGCACGCTGCTCGGCGTCGCCGCCATCGCCGTCCTGAACAACGGGCTCGTCCACGCACGCCAGCCGCGCGAGGTCGCCGGCCTTCTCACCGGCGCGCTGCTGCTCCTGGCGCTCAGCAGCAGCGCCCTGCCAAAGCTGCTCGCCAACTGGCGCTCCCGTTTTCATTCTCCCCGCACTTCAACCCCACCACCCAGCACCCCATGAAATCCCTCGCCACTTCCCTCCTTCTTGCCGCGCTCGTCTTCCTCGCCGCCTGCGGACGGGAAACGAGCGTCACCATTCCGATGCCCGGCAAAAAGCTGACCATCGCGCTGATGCCAAAGAGCAAGGGCAACGCCTACTTCATCTCCTGCAAGGCGGGCGCGGACGAGGCGGCGAAGGAAGCCGGCGCGGACCTGCTTTTTGACGGCCCGACCGATCCCGATCCTGCGAAGCAGAACGAGATCATCGAGAACTGGATCACCCTCGGCGTGGATGTCATCGCCGTGGCCTGCGAAAACAAGGAGGGCATTTCCACCGCGCTGAAAAAAGCGCGGGGCAAGGGCATCAAGGTCATCACCTATGACTCTGACGCGAACGCCGACGCGCGCGACTTTTTCGTGAACCAGGCGACGCCGGAAGGCATCGGCAACACGCTCATGGACGAAGCCGGCCGGCTCCTCGGCGGCGACGGCGAGTTTGCGATCATCACCGCGTCGCTCACCGCGGCGAATATGAATGAGTGGCAGAAGCACATCGAGGCGCGGCGCGCGGAGAAGTTTCCGAACATGAAAATGATCGCGCTCCGCCCGTGCGATGACCTCAAGGACAAGGCGCAGGCCGAGGCGACCAATCTGCTGGGCGCAAACCCGAATCTCAAACTCATCATGGCCATCTGCTCGCCCGCCGTTCCCGGCGCGGCGGAAGCCGTGAAGCAGGCCGGCAAAGTCGGCGTGGTCAAAGTCATCGGCCTCGGTCTGCCGAACGAAAACAAAAAATACGTCCACGAAGGCGTGACCCAGAGCGTGATCCTCTGGAAGACCACCGACCTCGGCTATCTCACGATCAAAGCCGCCGCCGATCTCGCCAACGGGAAGCTCAAGGGGGGCGACACCGAGTACGACGCCGGCCGGCTCGGCAAACTCAAGATCGATGGCGACAGCATCGTCCTCGGGCAGCCGTTTATCTTCAACAAGGCGAACATCGACGGCTTCGATTTCTGATGGGGCGCGGGCCTGCGGCCGGGAACGCCGCCGGGGCGCACACACCTTTCCTTGCGGGGTGCGGAACCCTTTCGCCCCCGCCTCGCCCGGCGCATAGATGCGCGTACGAAGCAGGATGGAGGCGGTGTTGCCCCGGAAGCCTGCGAATTACGTGCGGTTGACGACGGACATGCCGCCGGCGGTCTGCTCGCGGAGCATCTCTTCGTGGATCCAGCGGTAGGTGATCTCCAGGCCGGCGCGCAGCTTGATGCTCGGCTGCCAGCCAAAGACCTTTTGGATCAGCGTGTTGTCGGAGTTGCGGCCGTTGACGCCCTTCGGCGCGTCGAGCTTGTAGTTCCGCTGGAGTTTCATCCCGGCGATGTCCTCGACGATGTCCACGAGCTGATTGATCGAGACCATCTCGCTGCTGCCGATATTGATGGGCTCGATGAAGTCGCTGTTCGTCACCATCTGCGTCCCGTGGAGGCAGTCGTCGATATACATGAAGCTGCGGGTCTGGTTCCCGTCGCCCCAGATTTCGATGTTCTTGTGACCGGCCAGTTTGGCGGCGATGACTTTGCGGCAGACTGCCGCGGGCGCTTTCTCGCGGCCGCCGTCGTAGGTGCCGTGCGGGCCATAGACATTGTGGTAGCGGCCGATGCGCGCCTGGATGCCGAAGTCCTCGCGGAAGTGCCGGCACATGCGCTCGCTGAAGAGCTTCTCCCAGCCGTATCCGTCCTCGGGAAGCGCTGGGTAGGCGTCCTCTTCCTTGAGCGCGGTGTGGTTCGGGTCGCGCTGTTTGTCGGCGTTGTACACGCAGGCGCTGGAGGAGAAAAAGAAGCGCTCGACGCCGTATTTGCGCGCGGCCATGAGCAGATGCGTATTGATCAGCACGGTGAGCATGCAGAGCGCCTTGTTCAGCTCGATGAAGCCCATGCCGCCCATGTCGGCGGCGAGGTTGTACACCACGTCGCAGCCATGCACGGCCTGATCGCAGGCATCGAGGCGGGAGAGGTCGAGCGAGTAGTTCTCCACGTCGTCAAAGCGCTGGTACCAGGCATCGAGGGGCTTCAGATCGACGGCGCGGATGTCGGTGAATCCCTGGCGGCGAAGGTCGGCAACGAGATGGCCGCCGATGAAACCGCCGGCGCCGCATACGAGAATTTTTTTGTTGGAGGGCATAGGAGTGGAGGGTGTGGAAGGGGCGTCACTTTCTACAGGACGAACGTGGTTTCAAGGCCGATTCGCGGATAATTCCGGTAGCGGATTCGGCCGGGGGCCGGGCGGTCAATCCAGCGGGGCGCGGCGGATGCCGAGCAATTGCCCGGCGATCCGCCAGAGGAAGAGCGGATTGTTCACCAGGTAGCGGCGCGCGAGCCGGCGCGGCTCGCAGCACATGCGGTAGAGCCACTCGAATCCGCTGCGCTGGATCCAGCGCGGAGCCTGGCGCACGCGGCCCGCGTGGAAATCAAACGCTGCGCCGACGCCGAACATCAGCGTGGTGTCGAGCCGCGGCAGCCATTCGGCCATAAAGCGCTCCTGCTTTGGCGTGCTCAGGCCGACCCAGATGATGTCCGGTTTTTTCTCACTCACGAGCGCGGTGAGCGCGGCCTGCTCCTGCGGATCGAGCGGACGAAAGGGCGGGCAGTAGGTGCCGCAGACGGTCACGCCGGGGAAACGCGCCTCCAGCTTCGCCTTCAGCTCCTCCGCGACTCCGGGCGCGCCTCCGTAGAAGAAATGGCGGAAGGGCGTGGCCTGGGTGGCGGCAAAGATCTCGAGCATGAGGTCCGGGCCATAGACGCGGCCGAGGTCGCCGCCGACATAGTGTTTCGCGAGCCAGACGAGAGGCATGCCGTCGGTGGTGTTGAGAAAGGCGGCGTTCAGGATGCGGCGGAACTCCGGGTCATTCTGCGCCTCGGTGACCCCGTGGACGCCGGTGACGCAGACGTAGCCCTTCCGCCGCTCCCGCAGCGCCGAGAGCACGGCTTCGCGGGCGATGCGGAGATTCATGGCGCTGACGGACACGCCCAGGACATCGAAGCGCGGGATGGCGGGCGGTGGAGTTTCGGCGGTCAAAGTGGCGGGAAACTAGTAACCGGAGACCGGCGAGGCAAGGCGCGCTGGTTTGCAAATCGCGCGACCGTCCCTAGATTCGCCGCGCCATGCCAGAAAACCCCTCAGCCGCACCGCCCCAGCCCCTCGAATTTGGCGAGGTCTTGTCCCGATTTGGAAAGTGGTGCGCCGCGAATGTCGTGCCCGCGCTGCTACTCGCAGGCTGCGTCGGCGCTCTCGTCTATTTCTTCGGCTTTTACTACGCCTTCCGGAACGGCGACGAAACCACCGCGCTCTGGGCGTGGCGGGCGTGGAATGTGGAGAACAACCAGGAACACTCCGTCTTCATCCTCCCCATCACCATCTATCTGCTCTGGCACCACCGGGAAAAAATCCGGCAGGCGAAAAAATCCCCCTCCAATCTCGGGCTGGCATGGCTGGTGGCCGGAGTCGTTTTCTTCGTCGCGGCGGTCCGGATGATCGATGCGCGCACAGCCGTCGTTGCGTTCCCAATCATCATCTACGGCTGGGTGCTTTTTCTCTGGGGCCGCGAAGTCGCGCGCGTGTTCATCTTCCCGTGCCTCTTCATGCTTTTCATGGTGCCGGTCGGCGGTTTTGTGCAGGGCACCGTCAGCCTCCAGTTGCTCGTTTCGGAGTCGGTGAAAGTGCTCTCGTCCCTCATCGGCGTGCGTATCGAGACGATCGGCACCACGCTGCGGGCGCTGGATGGCAGCTTTAACTTCGACATCGCCGAAGGGTGCAGCGGCATCCGCTCGCTCATGGCCATGACCACGCTGAGCGCGCTCTACGTCCATTTCACGCAGCGCGAGTCGTGGAAGCAGTGGGTCATTTTCGGCGGCTCGATCGTCTTTGCTCTCATCGGCAATGTCGGGCGCGTCTTCAGCGTCATCGTCGTCGCCCGCTTCATCAATGAGAAGCTGGCGGGCGGGCTTTACCACGACTACTCGGGCTTCGTTTTCTTCCCCATCGCCGTCGGCGCGATGCTCGGCTTTGCCAAGCTGCTGAACACCGACTGGCGCAGCGTCGCGTCGGACGCCGTGAAGCCCGAGCGCCCGACCCCCGGCAAGAAAAGCGGCGGACCGATTTCCTATGACTACTAAGCGCCTCCTCGTGCTCCTTGCCGTGCTGCTCGGGATGAGCGCGGTGTTTTTTCTGCCGAAGTATTTTTTCCAGCCGCTCGGCATCGAGCTGAACCTGCCGGAGACCGTCGACAGATGGACCGGCACTGACGTGAAAATCGGCGACAACGAGATCGCCATCCTGGGGAAGGAGACGGAATTCGCGCGCAAGTCCTACACGAACGGGCAGGGCGACGAACTGTTCGTGACGATCGTGCTCGCCGGACACGACATGAATACGAGCATCCACCGTCCGGAGCGCTGCCTCCTGGCGCAGGGCTGGTCTCTCACGAGCGCGCCAACTGTGCGCGTGCCAGTCGAGGGGCGCGGCAAGCTCGACGTGAAGGCACTCAAGGTCGTCAAAGTCGTGCAGCTCGAAGACGGCAAGCAGATCCCGATTTCGAATCTGAACTATTACTGGTTCGTCGGCCGCACCGACACCACGGCCTCGCACTTTCAGCGCTGGCTCATCGACAAAGGCGACCGCCTTTTCCGCGGCTACAACCAGCGCTGGGCGTACATCACCGTCGCGGCGACGGTGACACAGGGGCTGAAAAACAACGGCCGCTCCGAGACGGAGACGGCCGCGCTGATCGAGGATTTCATCAAGGGCATGGTCCCGGTGACGCATCTCCCGTCGGTGAAGTTCGGCTCGTAGGAACCCCGCCTCCGCAAGGCTCGGTCACTTGGCCGGCTGCGGCGCCTCCACGATCTCGGTCGTGAGCGTCTGCTCGCGGCCTTCGCGGAGGATGCCGAGGCTCACGGAGGTATTCAGCTCCGCCTCGGCCACGCGCTCGCGCAGCGCGTAGATGTCGGTGATCGTGCGGCCATTGAAGCGGCGGATGATGTCGCGCGGGAGGAGCCCGGCGCGGTCGGCGGGCGAGCCGGGCAGCACCTCGAGGACGAGCGCGCCATTGGTGTCCTGAAGGCCCAGCTCGCGGGAGATTTCCGGGGTGAGGCCGAGCATCGTCACGCCGAGGTAGCCGCGGACGATGCGGCCGGATTTCAATACGCTCTCGAGCGCGCGGCGTGCGACGTTCGACGGGACGGCGAAGCTGATTCCCAGCCACGCGCTCTCGGAGGAGGTGGAGTAGATCGCGCTGTTGATGCCGATGATTTCGCCGCGCACATTCAGCAGCGGGCCGCCGGAGTTCCCCTGATTCACCGCCGTGTCGGTCTGCAAAAACTCGATGCCGCTGTCGGCCACCGCGCGCCGGCCTTTGGCGCTGATGATGCCCTGCGTCACCGTCTCCTGGAAACCGAACGGATTGCCCACGGCGAAGACGATCTGCCCGGCGCGCACCGCCTCGCTGTCGCCGAGCGGGAGCGGCACCAGGTTCGGCGCTTCGATCTTCAGGATGGCGATGTCTGTGCCCGCATCGGTGCCGATGAGCTGCGCCGGCAGACGGCGTCCGTCGGTGAGCTGCACCTCGATTTTTTCCATGCCGGCGACGACGTGATGATTGGAAATCACATGGCCCTCTTTCGACACGATGACCCCGGAGCCCAGCGACTGCGCCGGGCGCGTCATGCGCCGGTTGAAAAGCAGCTCGAAGGGATCCCGCACCGGGACATTGCGCGAGCTGCTGATGCTGACCACGGACGGCACCACGGCGGCGACGAGCCTCGTGTACTCCGCATCGAGCGCGATGAGCACCTGCACGTCCTTCGGGTCGATGCGGGGGCCCTGGGCGGGCGTGTAGCTTTGCGCGCCGGATCCGCCGTCCTGCGCGAGCGAATACAGCCGCTGCCAGCGGTAGAGACCGAAGACCGCGAGGGCGGCGATGAGGGTGAGAAAGAGGGTGCGGCGCATTTAGCTGACCTGTGAAAGCATGAGCTGGCGGCCCTCGGCAAGCACGCGGCGGTAGCGCGCGTTCTCCGGCGTGGCGAGCTGAGGGTCGCGCTCGAAGAGGAGAAAGGCGGCATTGCGCGCGAGGCGCATGAGCTCGTGATCGGCGAGCGGGTCGCCGAGCTTGAGCGGCGGCAGGCCGCTCTGCGCGGTGCCGAGGATGTCGCCGGGTCCCCGCATCCGCAGGTCGGCCTCGGCGATTTTGAAACCGTCGGACGTCTCCTCCAGCAGGCGCAGCTTTTCCAAAGCCTCGCCCTCCGCCTTCGCCGAGCGCAGGAGGATGCAGTAGCTCTTGTGCTCGCCGCGGCCGATGCGCCCGCGGAGCTGGTGGAGCTGCGCGAGGCCAAAGCGCTCGGCGTTTTCCACAAGCATGATGTTCGCATTCGGCACGTCGATCCCCACCTCGATGACCGTCGTGGCGATGAGCGCCTGCGACTCGCCGCGGCGGAAGCGCTCCATGATCGCGTCCTTTTCGTCCGGCGGGATGCGCCCGTGCAGCAGCTCGCATTTCATCGGCGCGAGCAGCGCCTGCCATTTCTTGAATTCACCCGCCGCGGCCTTCGCCTCCAGCTTCTCCGACTCGTCGATCAGCGGATAGACGATGTAGGCCTGCCGCCCGGCTTCGAGGTGTTCGCGGAGAAACTTGACTGCGTCCGGCAGCTTCGCCGCGTCGCGCGCGGCGGTGATGATCTTCCCGCGGTTCTTCGGCAGCTCGTCGAGCGTGCTCACATCGAGATCGCCGTAGAGCGTCATGGTGAGCGTGCGCGGGATCGGCGTGGCGGTCATCACCAGCACATCCGGCGCGACGCCCTGATCCCGCAGACGCGCCCGCTGCATGACGCCGAATTTGTGCTGCTCATCGATCACCGCCAGCCCCAGCCGGGTGAAGCCCGCGCCCTCGTAAAGCAGCGCATGGGTGCCGACGAGGATGTGGGGCTCTTCCTGACTGTCCGCGGCGGAATCGAAGAGCGGGAGCGTCCCGCTTTGCTCGGTGCGGGCGGCGGTGCGGAGGGCCACGCGGAGGCCGAGCGGTTCGCAGAGGTGGCGCAGCGTCAGGTAGTGCTGCTCGGCGAGGATCTGCGTGGGCGCCATGAGCGCGCCTTGGTAGCCGGCCTCGACCGCGAGGAGCATGGCGCTCAGGGCGACGAGCGTCTTGCCGCTGCCGACATCGCCGTGGAGCAGCCGGTTCATCGGCCGCGGCGAGGCGAGGTCGGCGCGGATTTCGGCGATCGATCGGAGCTGCGCGCCGGTGAGGGGAAAGGGGAGCGCGGCGTGCAGGCGGCGCATCAGCGAGTCGCCAGCGCAATGCACGGCGCCGGGCTGCGCGGCCTGCTCGGCACGTTTCGCCGCGATGCTGATCTGCATGGCGAAAAACTCGCCCAGCACGAGATGCCGGCGGGCTTTGTCCCGCGTCTCCCAAGTGGCTGGAAAATGAATCTGCCGGAGCGCCCACGCGCGCGGCGTGGCATCGAGCGCCGCCGGGATGAGACCGTCCACTTCGTCATCGCAGAGCTGCTCCAGCACATCCCAGATCAGCCGCCGCAGCACGCGCGGCGAGAGGCCCTCCGTGGCGCGATGGATCGGCACGAGCCGTTTCAGGTGGATGGAAACCTCCGCATCGTCCTCCACGACCTCGAACTCGGGATGCGAGATGGTCACGCCCGAGCCGCTCTGCTTCGGCTTGCCGTAAACGACGAGCCGCTGGCCGTTGATGATCATCTTCTCGACCCAGTGCGCATTGAACCACCGGCAGAGCAGCGGCTGGCTGAGCGCGTGCGCGGCCTCGTCCTCCAGCACCACGTCGAACATCTTCTGGGAGCCGCGGATGCGCCGGACGCTGGTCTTTTTCACGATGCCGCAGACGCAGACCGGCGCGTCGGTTTCACCCGTCGGAAAGCGGTCAAACTGCGTGCGGTCCTCGTAGCGTTTCGGGAAATGGGTGAGCAGCGCGCCGACTGTCGCCAGCCCGAAACGCTCAAGCTGCCGCTGCCGCTGCGGCGGAATCCATTCCAGTTCGCTCAAAGGCGTATCGAGATTCACGCGCGCCACTTAGCCGGGTCGCGCGGGGCGCACGCAAAGCAAATCCGCGCCGTGGCGGGCGGGCTTCCTGCTTGTGAGGAGGGCTGGGTCCGCGGGAAAGCGGGTTGACCGACCCCGTATCGCAGTTACCCTCCGCGCTTCCTTTGCGCCGCCACATGCCTTCCAAACTCCATATCTGCCTCGTTTTCTCCGCTTTGGCGCTGCTCGCGCCCAGCGTGAAGGCGGACAGCCGCACCGCGTACTACCGCCCGACGACCGCGCAAAAGGCGGCGCCGGTCGTGAAGCC